>DASVDR010000008.1 GCA_036381015.1 Gammaproteobacteria bacterium | reverse complement strand
CACATCGCGCTCGTGTTGCACAACGGTGAATTCCGGTAATACCTGAAAACCGGCAGTCATTTCCTTGTGGGGGTTGATACCCACGTGGAAACAACCTTCACCGTCCACGAAGCCTGTGATCCATTGAGCGTCGAGTTTCATCGATAGCTTCCAAGCGTAAAGTCTCTGAGGGTTCTTAGTGCTACTAAGTCTTCCCTGCGGATTGTCCCCATGACTTCCAGATTTTTACTGCCGATCTTTCGATCGACGAGTACTGAGAAGTTTTGGAGGAGTTTCCCGCATATGGCTTGGTTTTACTAAGGCTAGCGATAGTTAACCTTAGGACCGTTATAGTTACGGCCGCCGTTTACCGGGGCTTCGATCAGGAGCTTCGCCGAAGCTAACCCCATCAATTAACCTTCCGGCACCGGGCAGGCGTCACACCCTATACTTCCACTTTCGTGTTTGCAGAGTGCTGTGTTTTTAGTAAACAGTCGCAGCCACCTGGTCACTTCGACCCCCACCAGCTCCGAGAGCAAGTCTCTTCACCGGCAAGGGCGTACCTTCTCCCGAAGTTACGGTACCAATTTGCCTAGTTCCTTCACCAGAGTTGTCTCAAGCGCCTTGGGATTCTCTCCCCACCCACCTGTGTCGGTTTACGGTACGGTTCCGTGTTACCTGAAGCTTAGAGGCTTTTCCTGGAAGCATGGCATCGGCCACTTCCCGGCACAAAGGCCGGTGGTCTCGCATCTCGACATATGAGAGCCCGGATTTGCCTGAGCTCTCTGCCTACTTGCTTTCCCCGGGACAACCAACACCCGGTAGACCTAGCCTTCTCCGTCCCCTCATCGCAGTAACACGAAGTACTGGAATATTAACCAGTTTCCCATCGACTACACCTCTCGGTCTCGCCTTAGGGGCCGACTCACCCTGCGCCGATTAACGTTGCGCAGGAAACCTTGGGTTTTCGGCGTGCGGGTTTTTCGCCCGCATTATCGTTACTCATGTCAGCATTCGCACTTCTGATACCTCCAGCGTGCCTCACGACGCGCCTTCGCAGGCTTACAGAACGCTCCTCTACCATGCATGCAAGCATGCATCCGCAGCTTCGGTACAAAGCTTGAGCCCCGTTGAATCTTCCGCGCGGGCCGATTAGACCAGTGAGCTATTACGCTTTCTTTAAAGGATGGCTGCTTCTAAGCCAACTTCCTGGCTGTCTGTACCTTCCCACTTCGTTTCCCACTTAGCTTTGATTTTGGGACCTTAGCTGGCGGTCTGGGTTGTTTCCCTTTCCACGACGGACGTTAGCACCCGCCGTGTGTCTCCCGTGATTGCACTCACCGGTATTCGGAGTTTGCATCGGTTTGGTAAGCCGGGATGGCCCCCTAGCCGAAACAGTGCTCTACCCCCGGTGGTGATACACGAGGCGCTACCTAAATAGCTTTCGAGGAGAACCAGCTATCTCCGGACTTGATTAGCCTTTCACTCCTATCCACACCTCATCCGAAACTTTTTCAACAGTTCCCGGTTCGGGCCTCCAGCAGGTATTACCCTGCCTTCACCCTGGACATGGATAGATCGTCCGGTTTCGGGTCTGCTCCCAGCTACTGTATCGCCCTGTTCGGACTCGGTTTCCCTACGCCTTCCCTACCTGGTTAAGCTTGCAACTGAAAGCAACTCGCTGACCCATTATACAAAAGGTACGCCGTCACCCCGTCGAAACGAGGCTCCGACTGCTTGTACGCACACGGTTTCAGGTTCTATTTCACTCCCCTCTCCGGGGTTCTTTTCGCCTTTCCCTCACGGTACTGGTTCACTATCGGTCAGTAAGGAGTATTTAGCCTTGGAGGATGGTCCCCCCATGTTCAGACAGGGTTTCTCGTGCCCCGCCCTACTCTTCGTTGCTCCTCTGATTCACCTTTCGTGTACGGGGCTATCACCGTCTGTGGCCGAACTTTCCAGAACGTTCCACTAGGGTCCTCAGATTGATGGCAACTGGGCTGGTCCCCTTTCGCTCGCCGCTACTCAGGGAATCTCGGTTGATTTCTTTTCCTCCGGCTACTTAGATGTTTCAGTTCACCGGGTTCGCTTCCGCAGCCTATGTATTCAGCTACGGATACTCCGCAAGCGGAGTGGGTTTCCCCATTCGGAAATCCACGGGTCAATGCTTGTTTGTCAGCTCTCCGTGGCTTATCGCAGACTACAACGTCCTTCATCGCCTCTTACTGCCTAGGCATCCACCATGTGCGCTTGTTCACTTGACCATATAACCCAAAACACTCCCGACTGAACCGTCGAAAGCTCCGACCCGAAGGCCGAATGGGCCGGCGCCGTTCCCTCGCCTCCTTTTGTACAGGCGAGCTCGTGGCCACCGTCACCCGGCGCGAACGCCGGGCGGTCAATGCGACACTTGTGCAAATGCGACACTTGATTCGAGTCAATAAAAAATTGACCCGGTCAAGACGTCAGAAATATTTCCAGATTGTTAAAGAACGAAAATCCGCAAAGGAAACGTGCTCCTTTCCGTTGCAGACTCTTGAGCAGCCGGTGCGAAATGCTGGTGGAGCCAGACGGGATCGAACCGACGACCTCCTGCTTGCAAAGCAGGCGCTCTCCCAGCTGAGCTATGGCCCCATTTCCGGTAACCATTGGCCGGCGAACGCACCGCGCAAGTTCTGGTGGGTCTGGGAAGATTTGAACTTCCGACCTCACCCTTATCAGGGGTGCGCTCTAACCAACTGAGCTACAGACCCGGAGATGTGCGGTGCCCCGCAGCTCGACGAGCGAAGCCCGACCGTGGTCAACCACGATCCGGCAGAAGTCCAGGGCTGCTGAATTCGATCAGATAACTTGTGCGGGCACTCGCGCCTTCGATTGCTCGAGGCGTCCCTCTTTCTTTAGAGGCTCTTTAAAGGAGGTGATCCAGCCGCACGTTCCCGTACGGCTACCTTGTTACGACTTCACCCCAGTCATTAGCCACACCGTGGTAAGCGCCCTCCCGAAGGTTAAGCTACCTACTTCTGGTGCAACCAACTTCCATGGTGTGACGGGCGGTGTGTACAAGACCCGGGAACGTATTCACCGCGACATTCTGATTCGCGATTACTAGCGATTCCGACTTCACGGAGTCGAGTTGCAGACTCCGATCCGGACTACGACAAACTTTACGGGATTGGCCGGCTCTCGCGAGTTCGCAACCCTTTGTATTTGCCATTGTAGCACGTGTGTAGCCCTGCCCATAAGGGCCATGATGACTTGACGTCATCCCCACCTTCCTCCGGTTTGTCACCGGCAGTCTCCCTAGAGTTCCCGGCCGAACCGCTGGCAACTAGGGACAAGGGTTGCGCTCGTTGCGGGACTTAACCCAACATCTCACGACACGAGCTGACGACAGCCATGCAGCACCTGTGTTCCGGCTCCCGAAGGCACCCCCGCATCTCTGCAGGGTTCCGGACATGTCAAGGGCAGGTAAGGTTCTTCGCGTTGCATCGAATTAAACCACATGCTCCACCGCTTGTGCGGGTCCCCGTCAATTCCTTTGAGTTTTACCGTTGCCGGCGTACTCCCCAGGCGGAGAACTTAACGCGTTAGCTGCGACACCACGAGGCAAACCCTCGCGACATCTAGTTCTCATCGTTTACGGCGTGGACTACCAGGGTATCTAATCCTGTTTGCTCCCCACGCTTTCGCGCCTCAGCGTCAGTATTGGCCCAGGAAGTCGCCTTCGCCACTGGTGTTCCTTCCGATATCTACGCATTTCACCGCTACACCGGAAATTCCACTTCCCTCTACCATACTCGAGTCAGGCAGTATCGAATGCAATTCCCAGGTTAAGCCCGGGGCTTTCACATCCGACTTACCAAACCGCCTACGCGCGCTTTACGCCCAGTAATTCCGATTAACGCTTGCACCCTCCGTATTACCGCGGCTGCTGGCACGGAGTTAGCCGGTGCTTCTTCTGCAGGTGACGTCAAGACCCGGCGGTATTAGCGCCAGGCTTTTCTTCCCTGCTGAAAGTGCTTTACAACCCGCAGGCCTTCTTCACACACGCGGCATTGCTGGATCAGGCTTTCGCCCATTGTCCAATATTCCCCACTGCTGCCTCCCGTAGGAGTCTGGGCCGTGTCTCAGTCCCAGTGTGGCTGATCGTCCTCTCAGACCAGCTACGGATCGTCGCCTTGGTGAGCCGTTACCTCACCAACAAGCTAATCCGACGTAGGCTCATCCAATAGCGCGAGGCCTTTCGGTCCCCCGCTTTCCTCCGTAGAGCGTATGCGGTATTAGCCCGAGTTTCCCCGGGTTATCCCCCACTACTGGGTAGATTCCTACGTATTACTCACCCGTTCGCCACTCGTCAGCACCCCGAAGGGCCTGTTACCGTTCGACTTGCATGTGTTAGGCATGCCGCCAGCGTTCAATCTGAGCCAGGATCAAACTCTTCACTTTAAAACGTAAAGACTTGTGAGCTTTTTCGAGCCGGCACGATTCGACGCCGAAGCGCCGCCTCGCGCGGGCTCTGGCACTTTTGCTCTTGCGAGCGCCCACACAAGTTGCTTGAGATTGATTTGTTAAAGAGCGACCCGGAAGGCTTCCCGGGCAGACGCAAAAGTCTATTCGGACTTCTGGTTTCCTGCAAGCGCCGTCACGTCATCGTTACGAACGCTGGTCAGGAGGCGCGGCATTATAAGCGCTGCCGCACCGGACGCAAGAGGGGATCTTCGTTGTCCTCCCATGCCGTCCTCCGGCGCCTCGCGGCGGCCCCGGCGACGGCGGAGATTCGACCCGTCCCTGGGTCTCCGGTTCCGCCGGCCCCGCCTCGGCGCGCGGCGCCTTTGCGAGACCCTTCCCTCGGAACCGGGCCTTTTGACGACCGTCGGCCGAGGAAGTTCCGGCATGCTCGGGGCGTTTTTCGCGCATCACGGCGGCGAGGGGAAGATTGGGGGTCAGAGCCCTTTTCCGTCCGACCGATCGCGTTCCCTGCGACCGATACCGGGCCGTAACTGCCTTCCGGCGCAGGAGGGAAAGGGGCTCGGGGAAACGGGCTCTCGTCACGCTGACCTCAGAGTCTTTTCTTGCAGCGGGAGAGGTCGCGACGCAGCAGGGGAAATGGCTTTGACCCCGTGTTGACCCAGGGGAAAAGGGCTCCGCCGTTTCCCTGGGAAAAGCGCTCTGACCCCAATCCCCTCCTCAACAGGGAAAGGGGCTCGGGGAAACGGGCTCTCACCACGCTGACCTCAGAATCATTTCGCGCAAGCGGGAGAGGTCGCGACGCAGGAGGGGAAAAAGCTTTGACCCCGAGTTTCCCCAGGGAAAGGGGGCTCTGCCCGCCCTAGTTTTCCCAGGGGAAGGGCTCTGCCGCTTCCCAGGGAAAAAAGGGCTCTGACCCCAATTCCCTCCTCCAGGAAAAAAGGGCTCTGACTGTTAGCCGGCCTCGTCGGCGGCCGAGACGAGCTCGATGCGCGCGAACCGCCGCTTGCCGACCTGGTAGAGATGCGCCTCGCCCGCCCGCACGGCGAGCGTGCGATCGCCGACCCGCTCGCCGTCGAACCGGACCGCGCCCTGGTCGATGAGCCGGAACGCCTCGGACGTGCTCGACGCGAGGCCCGCCCGCTTCAGCACGTGCGCGATCCCGAGCTCGCCGCCGTCGATCACGAGCTTCTCGAGGACGAGATCATCCGGAACCGTACGGTTTCGATGCACCTCGTCGAACCGCCGGTGCGCCCGCTCGGCGCTCTCCGCGTCATGGAACCGCTCGACGATTTCCTTCGCCAGAAGCACCTTGACGTCGCGCGGATTGCGTCCCTGCCGCACTTCCGCGCGCAACCGTTCGATCTCCTGCAACGGCCGGAAGCTGAGCAAGTCGAAGTATCGCCACATCAGCTCGTCCGAGATGCTCATCAGCTTGCCGAACATCTCGTCCGGGGGATCTGTGATGCCGACGTAGTTGCCGAGCGATTTCGACATCTTGTTCACGCCGTCGAGCCCCTCGAGGAGCGGCATCGTCAGGACGATCTGCGGCTTCTGCCCGTACGCCTGCTGCAGATGCCGGCCGACGAGCAGATTGAACTTCTGATCAGTGCCGCCGAGCTCGACGTCCGCGTTGAGCGCGACCGAGTCGTACCCCTGCACGAGCGGATACAGGAACTCGTGGATCGAGATCGGGCGGCCGCTCTCGTAGCGCTTCTTGAAGTCGTCGCGCTCGAGCATGCGCGCGACGGTGTACTTCGCCGCGAGCTCGATGAGCCCGACGGCGTCCATCTTGCCCATCCAGCGCGAGTTCAGCTCGAGGCGCGTGCGCACCGGGTCGAGGATCTTGTAGACCTGCTCTGCATAGGTCTTCGCATTGGCCTCGACCTCTTCGCGCGTGAGCGGCGGCCGCGTCGCGGACTTGCCGCTCGGGTCGCCGATCATCCCGGTAAAGTCGCCGATCAGGAAGATGACGTCGTGCCCGTACTCCTGGAATCGGCGCATCTTGTTGAGCAGCACGGTATGGCCGAGATGCAGGTCAGGAGCGGTCGGGTCGAAGCCCGCCTTGACCCGCAGCGGACGCCCTTCGGCGAGCCGCTCCGCGAGCTCTGATTCGATCAGGATCTCTTCGGCGCCTCGCCGCAACTCGGCGAGCTGTTCTGCGACGGATTCCACCTCGAGCCACCGTCCGTGATGTTACGCTTGCGGAACGCGAAGCGGCGCGAAGCATAGTCGAACCGCCGCGAAGCGTCGACGCGGCGCCCGGCGGCGCTCATCGCGCTCATGCAGCCCGATGCTTCGATCTCGCCCGCTCGCCCGCGTTCGGGAACGGCCTCTTCGGCCTTTGACCCTCGGATTCGGAAGCAGGTACATTAATATCCATTTCAACATAAGGTGGCCGGTGAAGCCGTACAAGAGTGGCGTTCGCCACGACTATAAGGATCTTTACCTCGCTCCACCGGCGCAGCGTCGCGAGCGTCGACTGAGGCTGTTCCTGCTCGGCCTGTCGCTGCCGCTGGTCGCGGTCTCGCTGCTCCTGCTGAGCGAGCGCAACGAATCGAAAGTCCCTGCCGCAAGCGAAGCGGACGCACGCCACTCGCTGACCGACCTCGCCGTCGACATCCCGCCGCGCCTCGACGTGCTTCACGAGAGCGCCGTCGTCGCGCAGCCGGCCAGCACCGCGAACGAGCTGCTGACGCTGCCGCCCAATCCCGTCGAGAGCCGCTCCGGATCGGCGGCGCGGGCGCTGCTCGAGGACGCCGCCGCATCCGTGCTCGAGCTCGTCGTGAAGCCCGGCGACACGCTCGAGCGGCTCTTCCGCCGCAACGGCCTGAGCCTCACGGACCTCGCGGCGATGGTCAGCCTCCGCGACGTCGCCGAGCATCTGAGGCTGCTGCGCCCCGGGGATACGATCCGGGTCGAGCATCGCGGCGGCGAGGTCCTGTCGATGGTCCGGCCGATCGACCGCGCTCACCTGCTCACGATCGAGCGCGCAGAGACCGGGTTCGACGCGAAGACGATCGAGCTGCCGGTCGAGGTCAAGGAGCGGATCGCGCACGGAGAGATTCGCACGTCGCTGTTCGAGGCCGGGACGGCGGCCGGCATGTCCGACTCGCTGACGATGACGATGGCCGGCATCTTTCAATGGGACATCGATTTCATCCTCGATCCGCGCGTCGGCGACACCTTCACCGTCATCTACGAGGAGCACTACCGGGACGGCGAGAAGCTCGGCGACGGCCCAATCATCGCCGCCGAGTTCGTCAACCAAGGGAAGGTCTATCGCGCGGCGCGCTACACGGACGACACGGGCCGCACGGACTACTTCACGCCGGACGGCCGCAGCGTCCGCAAGGCGTTCCTCCGCGCACCGGTCGACTTCACGCGCATCAGCTCGAACTTCGACCTGAATCGGCGCCATCCGGTCCTGAACACGATCCGCGCGCACAAGGGCGTCGACTACGCGGCGCCGACGGGTACCCCGGTCAAGGCGGCCGGCGACGGCAAGGTCATTCAGCGCGGCCCGAACGGCGGCTACGGCAACAGCATCACGCTGCAGCACGGCGGCAACATCACGACGCTGTACGCGCACCTGTCGCGCTTCGGCCAGTTCAGGGTCGGGAGCCGCGTGAAGCAGGGAGACATCATCGGCTACGTAGGCGCGACGGGCCTCGCGACGGGCCCGCATCTGCACTACGAGTATCGCGTCGACGGCGTGCACCGCAATCCGCGCACGGTGCCGCTGCCGCCGGCCGATCCGGTCCCGGAAAGCTCCCGTGCGGACTTCGAGGCGAAGGTTGCCGTGCTGTGGGAGCGCCTGGAGCAGGCGTCCGGGCCGCGCTACGCTGACGTGGCGACGGACTGACGCCGCCCGAACGTGACCGCCGCCGCGGAACGTGCATGCGCGGCAGGTAGCATCGCTCGGAACGGCGGGCCGCGCCGCGACAGGCGCGGACTCAAGGCGCTGATTGGACCGATGCCGATCCGAGCCGGCGAGGAAGCCGGCGCCGCACGACGATGGACGCTCCGAACCTCAAGCTGCCCGACTACTACATCAACCGCGAGTTGTCGCAGCTCGAGTTCAACCTCCGCGTCCTCGAGCAGGCCAAGGACGCGCGTGTCCCGCTGCTCGAGCGGCTGAAGTTTCTCTGCATCTCGTCGACGAACCTCGACGAGTTCTTCGAGATCCGCGTCGCGGGCCTCAAGCAGCGGATCGAGGTCAGCGCGGCGCCGGCGGGCCCCGACAACCTCGGTCCCGCAGAGGTGCTGCGCAGGATCGCCGAGAAGACCGCCGGCCTCGTGAACGAGCAGTACCGCGTGCTCAACGAGGAGCTCATTCCCGCGCTCAAGGCGGAGGGCATCCGCTTCGTGCGCCGCGACGAATGGAGCGACGCGCAGCGCGAGTGGCTCGAGCGGCTCTTTCGCGAGGAGATCGTGCCGGTGCTGAGCCCGACGACGCTCGACCCGACCCGGCCGATCCCGCGCATCCTGAACAAGAGCCTGAACTTCATCGTGAGCCTGCACGGCCGCGACGCGTTCGGACGCCCCGTTCACCGCGCCATCGTCCAGGCGCCGCGCTCGCTGCCGAGGCTGATCCAGCTTCCGGCGGAGCTCGTCGAGTCCGGCGAGTCGCATTTCGTCTTCCTGTCGTCCGTGATCCACGCGTTCGTCGATCGGCTCTTCGCGGGCATGGAGATCGACGGCTGCTACCAGTTCCGGGTCACGCGCAACAGCGACCTCTACGTCGACGACGAGGACGTCGACGACCTGATGCGCGCGCTCGAAGGCGAGCTGTTCGAGAGCCGCTACGGCGCCGCGGTGCGCCTCGAGACCGCGCACGACTGCACGGACGAGCTCGCGGACTACCTGCTGAACCATTTCCAGCTGTCGGCGCAGGACCTCTACCGCGTCCCGGGACCGGTCAATCTGAACCGCCTGCTCGCCGTCTACGACCTCGTGGACCGGGACGACCTGAAGTACCCCCCGTTCACGCCGGGTCTGCCGAAGCAGCTCGTGAACACGAGCATCTTCGACGCGATCGCGAAGCGCGACGTGCTGCTGCATCACCCCTACGAGTCGTTCTCGCCCGTCGCGGATTTCTACTACCGCGCCGCGCAGGATCCCGACGTGCTCGCGATCAAGAGCACGCTGTACCGGACGACGCCCGACTCGACGCTCGTCGAGAGCCTCGTGTCGGCCGCGAAGGCGGGTAAGGAAGTCACGGTGCTGATCGAGCTCAGGGCGCGCTTCGACGAGGCGGCGAACATCGCGCTCGCGAGCAAGCTGCAGGAGGCGGGGGCGCACGTCGTCTACGGCGTCGTCGGCTACAAGACGCACTGCAAGATGACGCTCGTCGTGCGCAGGGAGCGGGGCCGGCTGCGCCGCTACGTGCATTTGGGCACCGGCAACTACCATCCGCGCACGGCGCGGGCCTACACGGACTACGGCCTCCTGACCGCGAACGAGCAGCTCGGCGAGGACGTGCATCAGGTCTTCATGCAGCTCACGAGCCTGATGAAGACGCAGGAGTTGAAGCTCCTGTCGCAGTCGCCGTTCAACCTGCACGCGCGGCTCCTGTCGCTGATCCGCCGCGAGATGCAGCACGCGGCGAGCGGCCGGCGCGGGCGGATCGTCGCGAAGCTGAACGCGGTCGTCGAGCCCGAGGTGATCCGCGCGCTCTACGAGGCGTCCATCGCGGGCGTCGAGATCGACCTGATCGTGCGCGGCATCTGCTGCCTGCGTCCGGGCCTGCCCGGCGTGTCCGAGAACATCCGCGTGCGCTCGATCATCGGCCGATTCCTCGAGCACTCGCGCTGCTACTACTTCCGCAACGGCGGCCAGGAGGAGGTCTACTGCGCGAGCGCCGACTGGATGGACCGCAACTTCTTCCGGCGCATCGAGGTCATGTATCCGATCCTCGATCCCGGTCTCAAGTCGCGGCTGATCGCGGATCTCGAGCTCTACCTCGCCGACAACACGCAGGCGTGGACGCTCGAGCCCGACGGCGGCTACACGCTCGTCCGCGCGGGCGCCGAAGACCCGCCGGTCTCCGCGCAGGCCCGGCTGCTCGGTCAGCTCGCCGAAGCCTCGTAGCGCGGCGCGTCCGGGCCGAACGACAGCTCGAAGCCGACCGCGCCGAGCCAGCGCCGCTCCTGCTCGAGATCGGCGTGCGTCAGCGGGTTCGCGGTAAGCCACTCCCGAGGGAAGCGCAGCGCGAGCGATCGTTCGGCGACTTCGATATCGAGCGGCGGCAGATCGAGCGGCCCGCGCCCGCGGTTCAGCAGCACGGCGAGCCTGAGCAGCACGATCATTCGCTCCGCCGGCACGCGCCAGGCAGCCGGCAGCCGCTCGACGATCGACTCGTCGAGCTTGCGTCGGTGGGTCGCGACGAGCGCGGCCAGGAGCTGCTGCTCGAGCCGGCCGAAGCCCGGCATGTCCGCATGCGCGAGCAGGTAACCGCTGTGCTGGTGGTACTTCGAATGCGCGATGTCGAGACCGACCTCGTGCAGGCGAGCCGCCCAGCCGAGGAGCTGCCGGCAGCGCGGGTCGTCGAGCCCCCACGCCGCCTCGACGTGCTCGAGCAGCACGTCGACCGTCTTCTCGACGCGCGCGCCCTGCTCGACGTCGACGTGATAGCGGCGCTGCATGTCGCGCACCGAGCGCTCGCGCGCGTCCTCGTCGCGCAGGCGGCCGAGCATGTCGTAGAGCAGCCCCTCGCGCAGCGCGCCTTCGCTCGCGTCGAGATGCTCGAGCCCGAGGCCCGCCATCACCTCGGCGAGAATCACGATGCCGCCGGGGAAGACCGGCGCGCGCTCGGCGCCGAGCCCGGGAAGATCGAGGTCCGCGACGCGGCCGGCGTCGATCATCCGCTCGATGATCGCTTCGATCGCGGCGAGCGACACGCCGCCGTCGACGAGGCCGAGCTCGCGCGCGATCTCCGCCGCCGCCTTGACCGTGCCGGACGAGCCGATCGCCCGGGACCACCCCGCGCGCCGGAACGGCTCGCGCACCGAGCGGAGCTCGAGCTGCACCTCGAGCCGCGCCCGCGCGAAGCGCCGGCGGCCGAGCTTCCCGTCCCCGAAGAATTGCCGGGACAGGTCCACGCAGCCGACCGAAAGGCTCTCGAGCTGCCGCGGCTCGTACCCTTCGCCGATGATCAGCTCGGTGCTGCCGCCGCCGATGTCGACGACGAGCGTCGAGCCGTCGATGCTCGGCGCGTAGTGCGAGACGCCGAGATAGATCAGTCGCGCCTCCTCGACGCCGGAGATCACCTCGACCGGGTGGCCGCCGAGCGCGTCCTCGGCGGCGGCGAGGAACGTCTCGGCGTTCCTCGCGCGGCGCAGCGCGCTCGTGCCGACGACGCGCACGCGGTGCGCCTCCATGTCGCGCAGCCGCTGACCGAAGCGCTTGAGGCACGCGAGCGCGCGCCGCTGACTCTCGGCGTCGAGATTGCCGCGCGCGTCGAGACCCGACGCGAGACGCACCATCTCGCGCAGCCTGTCGAGGATCGCGAGCCCGCCGTCGTGCGCGCGGGCAACGACGATGTGGAAGCTGTTGGACCCGAGGTCGACGGCGGCGATGACGCCGGCATCGTCGCCCCGGGGCTTCTCGCTCTCGCGCGGCAACTCTCGCCGATCAGACGGAGAAGGACGACCCGCAGCCGCAGGTCGTGGTCGCGTTCGGGTTGCGGATGATGAACTGTGCGCCGGAAAGGTCTTCCTTGTAATCGATCTCGGCGCCCTGCAGGTACAGCACGCTCATCGGATCGACGAGCAGCGTGACGCCGGCCTTCTCGATCTCGGTGTCCCCTTCCTGCACTTCCTCGTCGAACGTGAAGCCGTACTGAAACCCCGAGCAGCCGCCGCCCTGGATGTACACGCGAAGCTTCAGGTCCGGATTGCCCTCGGCCTCGATCAGCTGGCCGACCTTCGCGGCGGCGGCGTCGGTGAAATGAAGCGGCGGCTCGTTGCCCGCCATGCGCGGTTCGCTCATTCGACTACTCTCCGACCAGATTGACCGAGCCGACCGGCCCGGTCTCGTCGAGCTCGGCGACCGACTCGCCGCGGCGCTCGCTCTCGTGGATCAGCTTGCCGTTGACCTCGGCGCCGACCGCCATCTCGATCAACTTGTACTGGACGTTCCCTATGACCTTCGCCCGGGGACCGAGTTCGACCCGCTCGGTCGCCTTCACGTCGCCCTTCACGGTGCCGTTCAGCCGCACGTGCGGCGCCGCGACCACGCCCTCGACGCATCCTCGCTCGCTGATCGACAGCATGCTCCGCTCCTCGTCGAGCGAGATCACGTTACCCCGGACGTACCCGTCGATGTGCAGACCGCCCTTGAACTCGATGTCGCCCTGGATCCGCGATTCCGCGCCGATCAGCGTGCCCGTGGCCGGCTGCCTGCGCTTCTTTCCACCAAACATCGGCAGTCATTCCTCCGGGCCGACGCCGCTCACGGCCGCCCACTCGAACGTTTGCGTCAACGGCTCTCCGCGCGGCTCCGACGGCCGTACCTCGACCTCGATGTCGAGCGGCTCGAATCCGTCGGGCAACGTGATCTCCTGCTCGAGCCCTTGAAAGTAGCGGAAATCGTACTCGAGCTCGGCGACCTCGGCCGCGCCGGTCAACTCCTCGAGACCGAGCGTCTGCGGCTCCCCGTGCAGGTTGCCCGACACGCTCAATCTTACAACGCCGGCCGCCTTGCGGTTCTGCGCGATCGCCTGCATCAGCACGATGCGCAGCACGTAGCGCTGCTCGCCGTTGCCGGGCGCGACCTCGACGCTCTGCACGCGCAGGCCGGGCTGGCCGTCGGGCGGCGAGATGATGCCCCGATAGAACGCGAGCTCCTCCTCCTGGGCCTGGAGCTTCGCTTCGAGCTCCGTCAGCGTCACCTTGAGCTGCGCGTACGTCTCCTGGTCGATCTCGCTCGACGTCTCGAGCATCGCGAGCTCCCGCTCGAGCTCCTCGATCCGCTGCGCCTGCTCCCCGACCCGGGTGCGGAGCCGCTCGACCTCGTTACGGTGGTCGAGCAGCGAGTAGCCCGCCTCGTAGCGGCCGAGCTCGAACACGAGGTAGGCGGCTCCGAGCACGAGCACGGTCGCGAGGCCGACGAGCCAGGCGCGCGCGCGTCTCATCGATCTCGGCCGTCCAGCGTCATCACGCGCGTATTGTCGCAGTGGCCGATCGCCGGAAACGGGACGCGCTTCACTGGCCGGGTCAACCGAGCCCGCACGCGCGCTGCCAGCGGCGCGGCCACCACGCCGGCGGCGCCGGAGGACCGCTGTGCGGGAACGCGAGCGGACCGAGCTCGGCGAGTGCTCGGACATACACGAGCCGCTTGAAGTAGATGACCTCCTTGACCGGCCGCCAGTAGTCGACCCACCGGCAGCGATCGAATTCCGGCTCGTCCGTCAGGTCGAAGCGGAGCCTGCCAGGGTCGCAGTTGAGCTGCAGCAGGAACCAGCGCTGCTTCTGGCCGACGCAGAGCGGCGTCTGCTCACGCCGGACGTAACGCTGCGGCAGGCGGTAGCGAAGCCAGTCGCGGGTCTGGCCGACGAGCTCGACGTCGTTCGGCCCGAGGCCCACCTCCTCGCGCAGCTCGCGGTACATCGCGGACTCCGTGCTCTCGTCGGGCCGAACGCCTCCCTGCGGAAATTGCCATCCTCCTCGGCCGCGCCTGCCGGCGATCAGCACGTGACCGTCGCCGTCCATCAGGATGATGCCGACGTTCGCGCGGTAGCCCTCTTCGTCGATGAAGTCCATGGATCCGGTCGCAGCCGGCGGCCGACTGCGAGTCGCTCCCGTTCTTCTTAACCGCATGATTATATTAGCCGTCATTTTGCACGACGACCATATTCCGGCCGCCCGACTTCGCCGCGTACAGCGCGGCGTCCGCGCGCGCGAGAAGGGCCTCGCCGGCGTCCCCGCCGGCCGGCGCCGCCGCGTGCTCGGCGACCCCGACGGAGACCGTGACGGGGATCGGCTCGCGGCCGCCGCCGATCTCGAACGGCTGCTCCGCGACCGCCGCCCGGATCCGCTCCGCGAGCGCGGCGGCCGCGTGCGCATCGGTGCCGGGCAGCAGGATCACGAACTCTTCGCCGCCATAGCGCGCGGCCACGTCGCTGCCGCGCACCTGGCGCGCGATCCGATCCGCGACGCCTCGCAGGATGTCGTCGCCGACCAGGTGGCCGAAGCCGTCGTTGACCCGCTTGAAGTGATCGACATCGATCATCAGGCACGCCATCGGCGCGCCGGACCGGCGGCAGCGCGCGATCTCCTCGCGGAGCCGGGCCTCGAGATACCGGCGGTTGCTCCAGCCGGTCAGCGGATCGGTCAGGACGCTGCGGACGAGGCGCGCGCGGTTCGCCGTGTTCTCGAGCGCGAACGCGGCCATGATGCCGAGGTGATGCAGGAAATCCGTCGCGTGACGGCGCGTGAACCGCGACGGGTTCGCGCTGCCCATGTTCACGCTGCCGACGAGCTTCTCGCGGCGGGCGAGCGGCACGAGCGCGACGCTGCGCAGGCCCTCCGCCCCCGGAAACAGGCGCCCGTGCCGCTCCCGGTCGAACGCGCCGAGCCATGGACGGGGCGCCGCGGCATCGAACGGCAACGATTCCGGCAGGCGGTCGACGAAGAGCACATTGGGGAACGCGTCCGGGCTCGCGCCTTCGCCGATCAAGAGATGCCGCAGCTCGTGCGCCTCGTCGACGAGCAGGAGCGTCACGGCCTCGAGGCTGTAGCCGGCGCGCAGCCCGTCCGTCGCGCGCGTCAGGAGCGTTGCGAGATCGTCGGCCTCGAGCAGCTCCATCTCGCGCGCCTGCGCGCGCTTCCACGCCTCCTCGTTCTTGCGCGCCTCGTCGGCAAGCCGCTCGATTCGGCGCTCGAGCTCGGAGAGCTTGAGCCCCTTCATCCCCCGTGCCTCGCGCGACGGCGCGGCTCCCCGCCGCGACGTCGATGCCCGAATCCGCTCACGGCGACCGACCGTACGACGCCGGCGCCGTCAGCCCCGATTCTCGAGATAACGGCGCCCCGCCTCCATCAGCGCGACGAAGCCCGCCTCGTCCCGCGTCTCGACGAGCCGCCTGATCGTCGCGGCGGCCTCCGTCAGCGCCTTCAGTGCCGTGCCGCCGTACTCGTTCAGCGTCTGGATATCGAAATAGAGGTGCGGATTGTCCCTCGCGACGAGCGCCGCGACCTTGAGCTGCGCGTCGAACGTCGTGCTCGAAAGCTTCTGCAGGCGCGGCACGAGCTCGCCGCTGTTCGCGAGCGCCGTGAAGAACACGAGATTCAGCGCGTGCGACAGGCCGAGCACGAACGCGATCAGGCGGTCGTGCTCCTCGAGGCTCATCTCGATCTGCTCGGCCATCGTCGCCGAGAAGAGCTCCCGCGCCTGGGCGGTCGCGGACGCGTCGCCGAGATCGACGAAGATCACGTGGCGGCCCGACAGGAGCCGCGTATCCGGGCCGAACATCGGATGGATCGACGTGACCCGGCAGCCCGCCGCGACGAGCCGCGCGAGCCCGTCGCGCAGCGGCGTCTTCAGCGAGCCGATGTCCATCACGAGGCCCTTCGGCCGGCGCTCGGCGAGCTCGGCGAGCACGAGGGCCGCGATCTTGATCGGCGTCGCGACGATGATGATGTCGTGGTCGAGCGCGCTGTCCCGCCAGTCGGCGATGCGCGGGTACGGCAGCTCGGTCTCGGCCGGATCGGCGAGCTCGATCGCAAAGCCCTGCGACGCGAGGAACTGCGCGAACCACGCGCCCATCTTGCCGGCGCCGCCGATCACGAGCACGCGCTTGCCGGCGCCCGACGTGTGCGCCGCGACGCGCGTCTGCTCCTGCTGCGTCAGCGACGACCGGATCAACAGGCGCATGACCTCCTCGGCGAGGTCCGGGTCGAGGCCGAGCTCCGCGGCCCGCGTGCGCGCGCCTTTCAACACTTCCTTCTCGCGCTCATAATCGCGCGTGGGCACGGCATGCTCGATCTTGTGCACGCCGATGTCGGCGACGATGCGCTGCCTCGCGGCGATCAGCTCGACGAGCTCGCGGTCCACTTCGGACAGCCGCCGCCGCAGTTCTTCGAGCGTCATCGGGGTTCTCCGGTTGGGGTCCGGGGTTTGTACCCGCGCAACCGAGGTCGACGCAAGATCAGGCCGGCAACAAGGTGTCCGACACGCTGTTTCGGCGGCGCAACCCGATGAGGAGGAAGGGATGTCGCATCATCTGGAGCTAGTCAGCGAAGCGCGCTGTTTCGACGGTTGGCAGCGCACCTACCGCCACCAGTCCGAAAGCTGCCGCTGCACGATGCAGTTCGCGGTCTACCTCCCCCCCGCGGCCGAGCGCGGCCCCGTCCCGGCGGTCTACTGGCTGTCCGGCCTGACCTGCACCGAGGAGAACTTCAGCGTGAAGTCCGGCGCGCAGCGCTATGCGTCCGAGCTCGGGCTCGCGCTGATCATCCCGGACACGAGCCCCCGCGGCGTCAACATCCCCGGCGAGGACGAGCGGATCGACGTCGGGAGCGCGGCCGGCTTCTACGTGAACGCGACCGTCGAGCCGTGGGCCGCGCACTACCGCATGTACGACTACGTCGCGAAGGAGCTCGTCGAGCTCGTGAACGGCCACCTGCCGGTCGATCCGGCCCGGAAGTCGATCAGCGGCCACTCGATGGGCGGGCACGGCGCGCTCCTGATCGGCACGAAGAACGCGGACAAATACCGTTCGATCTCGGCCTTCTCGCCGATCGCGTCGGCGAGCCGGTCGGAATGGGGCATGCCGGCGCTCGAGGCCTATCTCGGGCCCGACCGCGAGGCGTGGAAGGAATGGGACGCGAGCCTCGTGATTCGCTCGTCGCCGAGCCGGCACACGCTGCTCGTCGATCAGGGCGGCGCCGACCCGTTCCTCGACCGCCTGCGCCCGAACGACCTGAAGGAGGCCTGCGCGGCCTCCGGCCAGAAGCTCGAGTACCGGGAGCGGGCCGGCTACGACCACGGCTACTACTTCGTCAGCACGTTCATCGGCGAGCATCTCGCGTTTCACGCGAAGGCGCTCGCTTGAGCCGAGCGGCCGGGGCGGCACCGATGTCGGAGCGCGAGCCTGCGGAGCCGTTCGAGCTCGTCCGGCGCTGGCTGGACGACGCGGCGTCCGGCTCGCGCCGCAACCCGAATGCGATGGCGCTCGCGACCGTCGGCGACGACGGCCGCCCCGCCGCGCGCATGGTGCTCCTGAAGAGCGTGTCCGAGGAGCACGGCTACGTCGTGTTCTACACGAACTACCGCTCGAGGAAGGGCCGCGAGCTCGAGCGGTTTCCGTGGGCCGCGGGCGTCCTCTACTGGGAGGAGCTCGGCCGCCAGCTCAGGCTCGAAGGGCGCGTCGTGAAATCCCCCGAGGAGGAAAGCGACGCGTACTTCGCGACCCGCCCGTTCCGCAGCCAGCTGAACGCCTGGATCAGCGCGCAGAGCGACCTGCTGACCGACTCGAGCGAGCTCGAGCGGCGCGCGATCGCGAAGGCGCGCGAGCTCGGCGGCGACTTCTCGACGGACGCGCCGCCGCCGCGCAGCGTGCCGCGGCCGCCGCACTGGGGCGGCTACAGGCTCTGGTGCGACCGCGTCGAGCTGTGGACCGAAGGCAGCGGACGCTTCCATACCCGCCTGCGCTATTCGCGCGACCTGTCGAGCGACCCGGACGGCCGTCTCTGCGGCGGCCCGTGGCGCTTCGAACGACTCCAGCCGTAAATCCGCGTCGCCGATGCCCCGTCGAATCCGACTCGCGGCCTCGCTCTGCGTCGCGCTCGCCGCGTGCGTGCTCGGCCCGGGCGCGGCCCGCGCCGAGCAGCGCATCGCGAACGTCAGCCAGGGCACGAACTTCTCGCTCGCGATCTTCCCCGACCGCGAGTGGCTCGTGATCGACCTGCTCGGTAGGCTGTGGCGCGTGCCCGCGAGCGGCGGCGGCGCCGAGCCGCTGACGCCGGCCGACGAGGCCGCGCGCCACCCGCGTGTCGCGCCGGACGGCCGGCAGGTCGTGTACCAGCGCCTCGTCGGAGGCCAATGGGACCTGTGGCTGCTCGACGTCGACACGGGCGAGCGGCGCGCCCTCCTCGCGACCGAATTCGACGAGCGCGAGCCCGACTTCACGCGTGACGGCCGCTCCGTCGTGTTCGCATCGAACCGGACGGGCACGTTCAGCCTGTGGCGCGTCGAGATCGACAGCGGCGTGCTGACGCAGCTGACGGCGGAGCCCGGCGACGCGTCGTTCCCGACCGTGTCCGAGCACGACGAGATCGCGTACGTCCGCCGCGACCCCGACGGCTGGTCGCTGCGCGCGCTGCTGCCGAGCGGCGCGGCGATCGAGCTGCTCGAGTCCCCGAATCGGCTGACCGCGCCGAGCTGGCGCGAGGGCGACGGCGTCATCGTCTACAACGAGCAGCGCGCGGCCGTGAACGACGCGGGGCCGAGCAGCGAGCTCAAGATGCTCGTGCTGTCGGCGAGGCCCGTCGTGAAGACGCTGACGCGCGCCGAGGACGTGTTCGAGTCGCGCGTCGCGTGGCTCTCCCCCGGCGAATACTTCTACGCCGCCGACGGCCGCATCTGGCGGCGCGGGATAGCGCATGCGTCCCGCGACCCCGTGCACGTCTTCGCCGCGGTCGCGGTCGACGCGAGCGTGCCGCCTGCGATCGACATCCCGCTCGATGCGCCGGGACCGCATCCGGTGCGCGGCCACGCGGGCCGCAGCGTCTCGCGCGACGGCCGCGTCGAGGTCGTCGGCGCGCTCGGCGATCTGTGGCTCGTCGAGCGACGCGGTGCGCCGCGCCGGCTGACGGACGACGCGTGGGTCGACATCGATCCGAGCGTCTCGCCCGACGGCGAGCTCGCCGTCTTCGCGAGCGACCGCGGCGGCGACATGGACCTGTGGAAGGTCTCGCTGCCCGGCGGCGTGCTCACGCAGCTGACGCGAACCCCCGCCAGGGACCACGCGCCCGCCGTGTCGCCCGACGGCCGTACGATCGCGTTCCTCGAGACGGACGGCATCGACCCGAGAGGCGCATCGCGGCTCCGCGTGCTGCCCGCGGCGGGCGGCGCGGCCAGGACCGTCGCGACGGGGCTCGTCGGCGCGACGAGCATCCGCTGGGACGGCGACGACCGCATCTCGGTCGAGCTTCGGGCGGCGGACGGCGGCGACGCGGGGCACGTCACGTACGACGCGGCGACCGGAGCCATGGCCGGGCCGAGCGGAACCGACGCCGCCGCGGCGAACGAGCCGGCCGCGGCAGACGAGCCGCGCGCGCTCCCCGAGATCGAGTGGCGCCCGGCCGGACCGGACGCGCCGTACGCGATCCAGGTCGGCCGCCTGTTCGACTCGATCCGGTCCGACTACGTCCGGCACGTCGACGTGCACATCGAAGGGCAGCGGATCAAGGCGATCGTCGCGCGCGGCATGCTGCCGCTGCCCGAGCGCGTGATCGACCTGCGCGACGGCACGATCATCCCGGGCCTCATCGACGTGCATGCCGAGAGCTCGGCGCTGCTCGGCGAGCGCCTCGGCCGCGCGTGGCTCGCGCACGGCGTGACGACGGTCCGCGAGCACGCCGCGGACGTGGCCGAGGCGCTCGAGCGCGCCGAATCCTGGGCGAGCGGACGCCGGCTCGGCCCGCGGCTCGTCGTCTCGCCGGCCGGACCCGTGTCCGGCGACGCGGGGACCGCGACGTCGGCGGATCCGACCGGCGCAGAGGCGCCGCAGCGCGCGGCGGCGCCGTATCCGATCCCGGTGCACGGCTATTCGAACCTGCGCTCGGCCACGTCCGTCTTCCCGGCGCTCGTCGGCGCGCCGCTCGCGCTGCCCGTGCCGACGGCGCTGCCCGTCCGAGCGTCGCCGCTCGGGCTCGCGTACGACGACGTCTTCAACACGATCATCGAGTCGCGCACGGTGCTCGTCTCGGGCCTCGGCGCCGCGTACGGCGTATCGCCGGGGTCGAGCGTGCTCGACCGGCTCGTGCGGCATCCCGTCTTCGAGCGCCTCTACGCGGACGCCGAGCGCCGGGCGTGGCTGTCGCGACCCTTCCGGGCCGGCGCCGCCGGCGCGATGCAGCAGCACCTGCTCCGGCTGATCCGCGCCGGCGGGCTCGTCGCCGTCGGCACCGGCGCGCCAACGGTGCCGTACGGCCTCGGCGTCCACGTCGAGATGGCGCTCTTGGCCGACGCCGGCATCGCGCCCGATCAGGTGCTGCGGATCGCGACGGCCGGCAACGCGCTCGCGCTCGGGCTCGACCGGCAGCTCGGCACGCTCGAGCCGGGGAAGCTCGCGGACTTCGTCGTCGTCGACGGCAACCCGCTCGCGAACATCGCGGATGCGCTGAACGTCGTCGCGGTCGTCAAGGGCGGCGTATGGCTCGACCAGGCCGAGCTGGCCGGGCGTTGAGGAAACTTCCACCGACACGAGCGTCCCGGGGTCGGCGTAGAACGTCCGGACCGGTTCGAAATTTGCGCAATGCGTAGTGACAGCCGGTTACGGGCGGATCGTGAAAATCGGGTTGAACTACGTGCAGTAACCGCTTCGTCGGCGATCCTTACAAGACTGGGTCCAAAGGCACGCCGGCTCCGGATCCGATCGCCGTAACAGATTGTGCAAACGAATAATTTCCGGATATGGCACGTCTCTTGCTCATATCAGGCCGACCCGTCAAGGGTCAGTGAGTGCGCAAACCGACAGAAAACGATGCTTAAGAGCAAAGGGTTCTGTTAAATTTTGTCCCGAGACAAGAAGAAGAACGAGAACAAGAAGAAGAGAAAGGCTGTAATAACGACGAGAACAAAAAATGGGGCATGACCATTAAGGGAATGACCGACAGCCAGGCCGCATACTTGAAACCGTAAACTCCGATAACAACAAGTCTCTGACCCGGCGCTCCCACCGCCGGGTTTTCTTTTTTTTTCGGCCCGGGAAAGCGCGAGCACGCGGGCGGTTGCTATGATCGTCGTTCCGGCCCCGCGCGCGGAACGAGCCATGGGACACCGCCTCTCGAAGATCTACACCCGAACCGGCGACGACGGCACGACCGGGCTCGCGGGCGGCGTTCGCGTGCGCAAGCACGACCGCCGCGTCGACGCGATAGGCGACGTGGACGAGACGAACAGCGCGATCGCGCTCGTGCTCGCCGAAGCGGGCATCGCGGCCGACGTCCGCGACGTGCTGCGCTCGATCCAGCACGACCTCTTCGAGATCGGCGGCGAGCTCGCGATGCCCGAGTATCGCGGCATCACCGCGGCGGACGTCGAGCGGCTCGAGCAGGTCCTCGACGCGATGAACGCCGCGTTGCCGCCGCTCGAGGATTTCGTCCTGCCCGGCGGGACGCGTGCGGCCGCCGCGTGCTTCCTCGCGCGCGCGATCGCACGGCGGGCCGAGCGAAGCGTCTGGGCGCTCGCCGAGCAGGCGGAACTCAATCCGGAGCTGCCTCGTTACCTGAATCGCCTGTCGGATCTCCTGTTCGTCGCCGCGCGCCGGCTGACCCGCGACAGCGGCATCGACGAGACGCTTTGGCAGAAGAAGCGTAACCGTTGAGCGCCGCGCGAGCGTCGCTCACACGGCCCAGCCGAAGATCGTCATCAGCGCGATCACGGTGACCCAGATGAACAGCGTGCGCATCACGAGCCGCAGCGCGTTGCGCGCCGCGGCGCTCGAGTTCGCGGGCTGCTCGAGGAAGCCCGTCATCGCCGCCTTGCCGACCTGCGCGGACAAGCGCTCCGTGTGGACGTGGAACGGCTTGCCCGGCGCGGGCGTGACGCTGCGCCAGCGATTCCACGCGTCGTCGAAGCTGCCGGCCAGCGCATAGCCCAGCGCGGCGAGCCTCGCGGGCAGCCACGCGAGCACGCCGTGCAGCGCCTCCGCGGCCGGCAGCCCCGCTCGGGCGACGCCGTAGTCGCGCGCGGACTCGAAGGCGGCGCGGCGCCGCAGCAGATCGCTGACCCGGAAAAGCCACGCGCCGACGGGTCCCAGCACGACGAACCAGAACGCGACGCCGAAGATGCGATTCGTCGCCTGCACGAAGATCGCCTCCTCGACGGCGTCGACGTCGCGCGGCATCGCGTGCCGCGACTCGGCGAGCTCCGTCATCACGCGCCGCGCCTCGTCCTGGTCGCCCCGATCGAGCGC
The DNA here is from genome assembly GCA_036381015.1 of Gammaproteobacteria bacterium. Lineage (NCBI taxonomy): Bacteria > Pseudomonadati > Pseudomonadota > Gammaproteobacteria > Gammaproteobacteria bacterium. Next base: position 252,240 of record DASVDR010000008.1, on the reverse strand, counting down.
CGCGCAGTAGTCGTCGACTTCGCTGCCGAGGTCACGCGGACCGAGGCACAGAAAGACGACGAGGACGGCGAACACGAGATACGGCACGTCCCAGCGCACGAATGCCTGATCGAGCACGCGGTCGATCCAGAGCACGGGCGCGGTCGCGAGCAGCAGGAACGCAGCGAGCACGGCCGCGGCGGCGCCCGTCGAGAGCCGCCGCACACGCGCGAGCGCGAAGTCGAAGTACGGATCGAAGAAGCGCAGCTCGCGCAGCCTGAGCCGCCGCGTCGCGACGTGCTCGAGCGCGAGGCCGAACAGGAGCGCGATCAGCTTCATCGCGCGGTCACGCGGCGCACATGCGCCGGCAGAGTGCCCAGTCGAACGCGGGACCGGGGTCCGTCTTGCGTCCCGGGGCGATGTCGCAATGCCCGACGATCGGCGCGTCGCGCAACGTCGGGTATGCGGCGCGGAGCGCGCCGACGAGGTGCGCGAGGGCCTCGTACTGCGCGGGCTCGTAAGGCACGTCGTCGGCGCCTTCGAGCTCGATGCCGACGGAAAAGTCGTTGCAGCGTGCTCGGCCCCGATACTCGGAAGCGCCGGCATGCCACGCGCGCTGCTCGAAGCCGACGTACTGCGTCAGCCGACCGTCGCGCGCGATCAGCACGTGCGCCGAGACCGCGAGGCCCGCGATCGATGCGAAGTACGGGTGCGCGTCCGGATCGAGCCGATTGACGAACAGATCGTCGATCCATGGGCCGCCGAAGCAACCCGGCGGCAGGCTGATGCCGTGCACGACGATGAGCTCGAGCGACGCGCCGGGCGGGCGGGCGTCGCAGTTCGGCGAAGGGACTTTCCTCACGCCGCGTATCCAACCGCTGTCGATGATCATCGGCATGCTACATTGAGGATCGGGACCCGCCCGCGGATCGAGCCGCACTATACAACACCGCCGCCGAATCCGGCCGAGACGGTGCACGAGCCGCGGCGTCGGACGAGCGAGAACGATGTCGGACCGTCGCATCACGCGCCTGTATGTCGAATGCGATCTCGGCGAGGATCGAGCGCCGCTGACCGAGCGCGAGACGAAATACCTGGGCAGCGTGCTGCGGCTGAAGCGCGGCGATCGCGTGCTCGCGTTCAACGGACGTGGCCAGGAACGGTTCGCGACGATCGCGTCGCTCGCGCGCGCGCACGGCGAGCTCGCGCTGCTCGACTTCGTCGAGCCGCTGCCCGAGTCGAAGCTCGCGCTGACGCTGGTGCAGGCGCTGCCGAAGACCGAAGCGATGGATTTCGTCGTGCAGAAGGCGACGGAGCTCGGCGTGCGCGCGCTGTGGCCGGTCACGTCGGACTTCAGCGTCGTCAGGCTCGATCCGGAACGGGCCGAGCGCAGGGCCGTGCACTGGCGGCGCGTCGCGCAGAGCGCGTGCGAGCAGTGCGGCCGGCACCGGCCGCCGGAGATCAAGGCCGTGCAGCCGCTCGCGGCGAGCCTCGAGCAGATGCCGTCCGGCAGCACGCGGATCGTCCTCGACCCGCGCGCCGCGCGGCCGCTGTCCGGCACCGAGCCGCCTGCCGGTGAGCTGTTCCTGCTGATCGGCCCCGAGGGCGGCTTCAGCGAAGCGGACCTCGAGCGCATCGAGAGTCACGGCGTGACACGGATGCGGCTCGGTCCGCGCACGTTGCGCGCCGAGACTGCCGCGATCGTCGCGGCCGGTCTCGTCCAAGCCCTTTGGGGCGACCTGCGCTAAAGACACCACTGCGGCCAAAGAGCCGGCTGCGCTCGAGCCTTGCGGCCTGTCATGCATTGTTCATGAACGGCACGCCGTCTAACGAGGGCGTGGTGTGATATGCGCGTCCTGAGGATCGTGCGCGCCACGGACGGCGCGCGCGAAGCCTACAGGGACGTATTCACGGCGGTCCTCAGGACGCGCATATCACGCCACGCCCGGCCACCACCGTCCCCCGAACGTTCATGGACAATGCATGACAGGCCAGCGAGGACGGCAACCCTAAGTCGTTGCGCGCATCTGCTTCTGCACGTCCGCGACCATCGCCTCGAGCCGCTCGACGTCCGGGATCAGCGGAAACTCGTGGATCATCCGCACGCGGCAGAGCGCGGGCTGGCCTTCGGGGATCGGCCGCTCGGTATCGAGCATCAGGACGTCCGGATTCACGCGGACGAGCTGCGGGAAGCCCTGCGTCAGGATGCCGTAGTAGCCCTTCAGCGCGCCGGTGACGGCATGGAACACGACGACGCGCGTGCGGCCGCGCTTTTTCGCCGACGCATCGCCTGGGCGGCTGCCGTCGAACGAGATCACCGGCAGCGCCCGGCCGTTCCAGTCGACGGTACCGAGGTACCACTCCGGCACGTCGTCGCCGACCGGCACCTGCGTCTCGACGAACGCGATGACCTCCGCGACGCACATTCGCGGCACGAGCAGGCGCTCCTCGCGAAGCGGGATCAGCAGGCTGTACAGCTCGCGCTGCTCGACCGCCATCGCGCTCACAACGTCCTCCCGAGCAACGCCTCGACCGACGCGATCAGCTGCGCCTCCTGGTACGGCTTGCTCAAGTAATCGTTCACGCCGAGCTCGATCGCCTTCGCGCGGTGCTTCTCGCCCGACCGCGACGTGATCATCACGATCGGCACGTCCTTCAGCTTCTCGTCGTTCCTCACGTGCGACGCGAACTGATAGCCGTCCATGCGCGGCATCTCGATGTCGAGCAGGATGATGTCGGGAGCCTCGTGCTCCTGCAGCGCCGTGATCGCGTCGAGGCCGTCGCGGGCCGTGATCACGCGCACGCCTCGCCGCTCGAGCAGCCGCTGCGTGACGCGCCTCATCGTGATCGAGTCGTCGACGACGAGCGCCGTCGGCGGACGTGCCGCGGGCGCGGCATGCACCGGCACCTTCGCCGCACCGTGCTGCGCGCGCACGAGCGTGCCGACGTCGAGGATCACGATCACGCGGCCGTCGCCGAGAATCGTCGCCCCCGAGACGCCCGCGACGCTGCCGAGGTGCGGCCCGAGCGTCTTCACGACGATCTCGCGGCTGCCTTCGAGCGCGTCCGTCAGGAGCGCCGTCGAGTGCTCGCCTGCGCGGACCAGCACGAGCGACACCGCGCCCTCCTCAGCCGGCAGCGCGGACGGCATGCCGCCGACGAGGCTGCCGAGATGCTGGATCCGATAGCTCACGCCGCCGTACTCGAGCTTCGGCTCGTCGTGCGTCAGGAGGTCGAGCAGCGTCTCGCGCGGCACGCGCGTCACGCCTTCGATCGTCGGCAGCGGCAGCGCGAAGGTCTCCTCGCCCGCGTCGACGATCAGCGCGTGCGTGACCGCGAGCGTGTACGGCAGACGGATGTAGAAGCGGGTTCCGCGGCCCTGCACGGACTCGATCCGCATCGACCCGCCGAGCTTCTTGATCTCGTTGTCGACGACGTCCATGCCGACGCCCCGGCCCGCGGCCTGCGTCAGCTCGTGCGCCGTGCTGAACCCGGGACGCAGGATCAGCTCGACAGCCTCGTCATCGGAAATCTTCTGCTTGTCGGAAATGAGCCCTTGCTCGATCGCCTTGCGGCGGATCGCGTCGAGATCGAGCCCGCGGCCGTCGTCGGCAACCTCGATCAGCACCTCGGAGCCTTCCCTGCGCAGCGACAGCTCCACGCGCCCGGTCTCGGGCTTGCCGGCGTTGCGCCGCTCGGCCGGCGGCTCGATGCCGTGCACGACCGCGTTGCGCAGCAGGTGCTCGAACGGCGCGAGCATCGTGTCGAGGACCTGACGGTCGACCTCGCTGCCGCCGCCGTGGACGACGAGCTCCGCGAGCTTGTTCGTGTCCGATGCCGCCTGCCGGACGATGCGCGCGAGCCTGGACGAGTGCCGCTGGAACGGCACCATCCGCGTCTGCATCAGTCCTTCCTGCAGCTCGCTCGTCACGCGCGCCTGCTGGCTCAGGAGCGTCTCGGCCTCGTTCGCGAGTCCCTGCAGCAGCTCGTTGATGCTCGCGACGTCGTTCGCGGTCTCGGCGAGCGCGCGCGACAGCTGCTGGATCGTCGAGTAGCGGTCGAGCTCGAGCGGGTCGAAGCCTTGCCCGCCCGCGGTCAGGTCGTCCTGGTGGCGGTACAGGATCTGCGCCTCGGTCTCGGCCTCGAGCTTGCGCAGCTGCTCGCGCAGCCGCGTCACGGTCTGGCCGAGCTCGCCGAGGTGGAAGTCGATCGAATGGAGCTGCTGGCTCAGCCGCGACTGGAAGATGTTGATCTCGCCCGCGCTGTTGAGCAGCGCGTCGAGCAGCGCGGCGTCGACGCGGGCGGTCTCGGCCCGCTCCGCGGTGCGCCCCTCCGGCTGTGCAGGTCGCGGCGGCGCGTCGCGCGACGGTGAGGCCTCCTCCGCGCCCGCGGGCTCGGCCGCGGCAGGGCCGGCGTCGGCGGCCGCGACGGCGCTCTGAGCGTCCGCGGCTACGGCCGCGCCCTGCGCGTCGGCGGTCGCGGCGGCGGCGAATGACGCGTCGTCCGGATCGACGGCCGGCTCGGCGGCCGCCGGCGCTTCGGGCTCGGGCGGCTTCGCCGGCGCCTTCGTGTCCGCGCTTCGCTTGAACCTCGTGAGCCGCCGCGCGAGCTCGTCGAGGCCGGGCACGGTCCGGCGAAAACCTTTGTCGGCGGCGGACGTATCCGTGTCGGCGCGTGCCGCGCCATCGGTGGCGGCCTCCGCCGGACCGCCGTCGCGCGCCGCCGCTGGCGCTTCGGCCTCGGCGGCGAGCTCGGGCCGATCCGCTGCGGGCGCCGCGTCGGCGCGCGTTTCGCCGCCGGCGGCGGCGTCGAGCGGGGGCGCGAGCTGGCGCACCGTAGGCTCTTCGCCGGGCCGTGCGACCGCTTCGCCGTCCTGCGCCGCCGCACCGGCGTCGGCCGCGGCGGCAGGCGCCGGCGCGGCCGGCGGGGGCTCGGCGGGCTTGGCACCCGGCGAGGACAGCGCGTCGATGCGGCCAACGAGCTCTTTCGCGGCCGGCAGCGGGCGCCCGGCGTCGATGCAATCCCGCATCGAATGCAACGTGTCGAGGCACTGCTGCAGCAGATCGAGCGTTTCGGCCGAAGGCGCAACGCGCCGCTCGGCCATGCCGGCGAGCAGCGTCTCGAGCGCATGGCTCAGGTCGCCCATCGGCGTGACGCCGGCCATCCGCGCGCCGCCCTTCAACGTGTGCAGCAGGCGCTGCAGCTCGACGACCGACGCCGAGCCTTCACCCTCGCGCCGCAGCGTGCCGAGCGCGCTCTCGGCGTTCTCGAGGATCTCGGCCGCCTCCTCCATGAAGATCGCGGCGATCTCCGGATCGAAGTTCGGCACGAGCGCGGGCGACGAGACTTCCTCGGGAGCGGCCGGCTGCTCCGGTGCCGCCGAATCCTCGAGGCGCTCGAGCCGCGCGACGACGTCGGGATCGGGCGCGAACGGCGTGCCGCTCGACAGCGCATCGGTCATGCGCGCGAGCTCGTCGGCGGCCGCGGCGAGCGTCTCGATGCCGTCGTCGACCAGTCCGCGACCCGCCTGGAACAGCCGGCCGAGATGCTCGGAGAGCGGCTGCGCGAGCGCGACCGCAGGCGCGAACGCGGCCATCTTCGCGCTGCCGAGGAGCGTGTGGCACGCACGATAAACCGGCTCGTCGACCGGGTGCGGCGCCTCGCCGCGGCGGGCGGACTCGACGAAGGCCCGCAGCGTCTCGAGATGTCCCAGCGTCTCCTTGACGAAGATGTCGACGAGCACCGGATCCATGTCCGGCGCGGCGGCGCGACGATCGTCGCCGGCCGCGGCGGACGCCGCGCCCGCCGGCGCGTCGGCCTCGTCCGGCGCGGGCAACCGCAGCGCGTCGCCGGAAAGGCGGGCCGCGTCCGGGTCGCCCGCCGCGAACGCCTCCGCGCGCTTCATCAAGAGCTGAACGTCCGCACGCGGCTGGATCCCGACCTCGAGCTGCTCGATCAGCTGCGGGAAGACGTCGGCCGCTTCCTGGATGAACGCGATCATCGCCGGGGTCGGCTCGAGCGTCTGGTTGATCACGCGGTTCAGCAGGTTCTCGATGCTCCACGCGAACTCGCCGATCATCTGCGCGCCGACCATGCGGCCGCTGCCCTTCAGCGTGTGGAACGACCTGCGGACCGAGATCAGCGCATCGGAGTCTTCCGGCCGCTCGGCCCAGATCGGCAGGAACCGCGCGATGCTCGCGATCTCCTCCTTCGCTTCCTCGATGAAGAGCTCGAGGAGCTCCGGATCGGAGCGCTCCTCGTCGACCTCCATCACCGACGGCGGCTTTTGCGCCTTCTTCGGCGGAGGCGCGGCGGCGACCGGTGCCGGCGCGGGCCGCTTCGCGGCCGGCAGCGCCTCGAGGAGATCGAGGCAGCGGCTCGCGTTGTCGAGCATGTACCACGGGTCGCTGCGCCCGCGGCTGATCGTCTCCATGTAGTACTCGACGGCGACGACCGCATCCGCCAGCCGCTCGAGGTACTCGGGCTTCAGGGGCTTGCGGCCGGGGCCGAGCCGCGTCGCGATCACGGCGCCGATCCGCTCGACGATCTTCACGGCCCGGGTCTTGTTCAGCATCAGGAGGCCGGCGGTGATGCCTCTGAGCTGCGGCTTCACGTGCTCGAGCACGCGGCCGTCCTCGGGCGTCTCGACGAGCTGCGTGACGGCTTCCTTGACCTTCGTGAGGTTCACGATGCATTCGCCGATCACGGCCTGCGTGACGTGGCGGTACTGCGCCTCGGCCTCGCTCTCGCTCGGCGCGGGGTCGTGGCCGCCCGGCACGATCGCTCGGATCAGCTCGCGGTCGAGCGCGTCCTCGACGTCGAGCAGCGTCGCCGCGATCTTCTCGAGCGCGAGCGGGCTCTCGATCTTGCGGCTGCCGACGAGCGCGTGCAGCTCTCGCGCCTCGCGCTGAATCTCCGCCCTCGCCTTCTCGAGCCCGAGCACGCCAAGCGTGTCGCCGATTTTCTTCAGCATGTCGAGCTGCGGCTTCAGCTGCTCGACGTCCTCCATGCCGGTGCGCACGAAGATGTCGAGCGCGTCCTTCACGGACGACAGGTCCTCTTTGATCGCCTTCGCGACCGTGCGCATCAGCTTGACGCTCGGCCCGGCGAGGCTCTCGCGGGCCTCCGCGAGCTGTGACTCGGGCGGCACCGCCTCGTCGAGCCGGTACAGCTCGCGGATCTGCGCGAGCCGCTCGTCGCCGCTGCCGGCCCGCGCGACGTAATAGAGGAGGCTGTTCAGCAGCTCGACCGGCGGCGACTCGACCCAGGCCGCCTCGCCGCCGTCGATCAGGCGCTTGAGCTGCCGGTCCGCCTGCCCGACGAGACGCTTCACGTTCACGGTCGGCTCGAGCTGGCCGCCGCGCAGCGCGCGGAGCACGCCCGTCAGCACGAACCAGAGCTGACGCACGGCCTCGGTCGATGCGGCCTTCTCGAGCGCGCCGCTGATCTGAATCAGCCGCTCGAGGTGCTGCGGCGCCTCGTGGCCGCGGATCCACTGCAGCAGCGCCGACTGGAACGCGGGGCGCAGCCGGCGCGCCGTCAGCTGGAACCGCCGGCTCGACTCGGCGTCGACCGCGACCTGCGGCTTCGACGCGAGGTGGCGCTCGAACGGCCCGGCGTTCAAGAGGAGCAGCGAGCCCTCCGAGAGGCTCGGCTCGCCGCGCGCCTGGCGCAGCTCGTTCAGAAGCGGCAGCAGCACGAGCGCGATGTCGCGCCCGCCGCTCATCACGCGCTCGAGGTACGCAGGCAGCTGCACCATCGCACGGGTCAGCGCCTCGAGGCCCGTGTCGACCTGCTGCTGCTCCTTGCACGCACGGACGTGCCGGCACGTGAGCTCCATCTCCTCGGCCAGCATGCCCGCGCCGTTGAGCTCGATGATCTTCAGCGCGCCCTGCGCGAGATGCAGCAGGTCGGCCGCACGGTCGAGCGCGTCGCGTGCAGCGTTGCCCTCGGCGAAGTCCTCGAGCTCGCGGCGCGCCGTCTCGAGCGTGTTGCCGATTTCGCGGCTGACGAGATCGAGCGAATGCGCCGCGAGATCGTTCGTCTCGGCTTCGGTCGACATCGATACGCTCATCCGGATCGTCTGCGCGGTTCCGTCCGGGCGGCCTGCGCGGCTCGGGTCCCGGCGCCGGCGGCCGCGGGCACGGGCGCGGGACCCTCGGCGCGCGGCGGCCGGCCGGCCTCGAGCGCGGAGGCGATCCGCGCCTGGCTCAGCACGCTCGTGCCGGCCGTGTCTTGCGGCAACGTGAAGCCGCTGACGCTCTCACGTAGCTGCGACGCGAGCTCGGAGAGCTTGCTGATCGCTGCGGACGCCGCGTTCGTCGACTCGGTCGCCTTCGCGCTGATCTCGCGCAGGACGCGCATCGACTCGGTGATCGCCGCCGTCGCGCGCGTCTGCTCGCGCGCCGAGCTCGAGATGTTCTGCACGAGGCTCGCGATCTGGTGCGACACCTGCTCGATCTCGTCGAGCGCGGCGCCCGCGTTCTCGGCGAGGAGCGCGCCGCCGACGACGTCCGTCGTGCTGCGCTCCATCGACACGACCGCCTCGTTCGTGTCCGACTGGATCGTGCGCACGAGCACCTCGATCTTGCGCGTCGCCGCCGTCGAGCGTTCCGCGAGCTTCTGCACCTCGTCCGCGACGACCGCGAAACCGCGGCTGCCTTCGCCGGCGCGCGACGCCTCGATCGACGCGTTCAGGGCAAGGATGTTCGTCTGCTCGGCGATCTCCTCGATCAGCTCGACGATGTTGCCGATCTCCTGCGAGCTCTCGCCGAGGCGCTTGATCCGCTTCGACGTGTCCTGAATCGTCTCGCGGATCGTGTTCATGCCGTCGATCGTCCGGCGCACTGCCTCGCCGCCCTTGTGCGCGACGTCGACCGCGTGCCGCGCGACGTCGGAGCAGCGCTCCGCATTGCCGGACACCTCCTCGATCGACTGCGCCATGCGGGCCACGGCCTCGGACGCGGCGGCGGTCTGCTTCGCCTGCGTCTCGCTCGAGCGGACGAGGTGCCGCACGGTCGCCTCGCTCTGCTTCGCCGCCGCGTCGACGAGGATCGACGTGTCGTGGATCGTTGCGACGAGGTCGCGCAGCTGCTCGATCGCGTAATTGATCGAGTCGGCGATCGCGCCCGTGATGTCCTCCGTGACCGTGGCCTGGACGGTCAGATCGCCGTCCGCGAGGTTCGACAGCTCGTCGAGCAGCCGCAGGATCGCCTGCTGGTTGCGCTCGTTCTGCGCCGCCTGCGTCTCGGCGATCCGTCGCAGGTCGCCGGCCCGCTGGTACGCGAGCATCATCGTCAGGAGCAGGAGCAGCGCGGCGCCGACGAGCAGCAGCGGAAGACCGCCGCCGCCTTCCCGCGTGAGAAGCAGCACGGCGGCGCCGACCATAAACGCCGCCGACGCGAACGCAAGCGGAGGGAGGAGCTTGATCCAAGGGCTCGACTTGATCATCGTCAGCTCATTTCCTCGTCGTTTCGCCGGCGTTGAGGAACTGCTCGTCGGCAAGCAGCTTACCGAGGCTGAAACGGGGCCAGACTTCCGACCCGTGCACGAATCCCCCATCGAGATAGTGGTCGCAGCGGATGACCGTCGCGGGCACCTGCTGCCTGAAATCGTCGTGCGCGAACCGGCGGATACCGACCACCTCGTCGACGATCAGCGCGGTCGGGACGTCACGGCTCGCGGCGACGAGGATCCGGCAGCGCCGGTCCGACCCGGCGCTGCCCGCGCCGAGGAACGCCCTCAGGTCGACGACGGTCAGGAGCTGCCCGCGGACGTTCGCGATGCCGCGCAGCCAGAATTTCGCGCCGGGCACGCGGGTCACGGGGTCCGGCACGGGCAGGACTTCGCGGACGTCGCCGCGCCCGGTCACGAAATGCTCGTTGCCGAGCCGGAAGCCGATGCCGGCCCATTCGTCGGCCGCCGCCGCACCGCCGTCCCGCGCCGCGCTCGCCGCGCGCGCGAGGCGCTCGAGCTCGAGCAGCAGCTCGAACGGCCGTTCCCTGAGCTCCGCGAGGCTCAAGCGCCGGGCCCCTCGGTCCGCCGCTCGAGAACTTCGTTCGCCTTCGCAACGAGCACGGCCTCGCTGACCGGCTTGACGAGGTAGTCGACGGCGCCCTGCCGCATGCCCCAGATCCGGTCGGATTCCTGGCTCTTCGTCGTGATCATCACGACGGGGATCGACTTCGTCAGCGGGTCGCGCGTCAACGTGCGCGTCGCCTGATAGCCGTTCACGCCCGGCATCACGACGTCCATCAGGATCAAATCCGGACGCATCTCCCGCGCGAGAGAGATGCATTCCGAGCCGTCCGCGGCGGACACCGTGTCGAAGCCGTGCTTCTCGAGCACGGTCTTCATCACGTGCACCTCGGTAGGCGAATCGTCGACGATCATGATCAGTGCCATGGTCAGCCCCCCGACGTCGAACGGCCTCAGCGCCCGACGTGACTCGAAATCGCACTCAACAGCTCGTCCTTCGTGAAGGGCTTCGTCAGGTACTGCTCGGAACCGACGAGCCGGCCCCTCGCACGATCGAACAGCCCGTCCTTGCTGGACAGCATGATCACCGGAGTGTCCTTGAAGAGCTTGTTGTGCTTGATCAGGGAGCAGGTCTGATAGCCGTCGAGACGAGGCATCATGATGTCGACGAAGATGATGTCGGGCTGGTGGTCCGCGATCTTCGACAGCGCGTCGAAGCCGTCGACCGCCGTGTACACCGTGCACCCTTCCTTCGCGAGCAACGTCTCGGCGGTGCGACGGATCGTCTTGCTGTCGTCGATCACAAGGATCTTGAGGCCCTGAAGGCTCGGCCTCGGGCTTACCGCGTTACCGGTCGACACGCACTTCTCCCTGCGCTTTCGGCGGCCGCCGCTCCCCGGTTGCTCCACAGCGGCACCGCGCGAGCTCAACGCGCCTTTTAACATATTGATGAGACGCTTCCAACGACTCCGTCCGTCGGTCGGAGGAGCCGCCGACCGAGGACTGCGATTACGTCCCGAACGCGCCTCGTCGCGGTACCGGAGCACCGCGTTCCGCGAGCTATGGTAGCGTTGCCGTTTTCGGCGAAACTGCGAACCTGCACTCAAAAAGCGAGGACCGATGGACAGCTCGTCACGACTGCTCGGCGTCGTCATGGACCCGATCGAGTCGATCAAGCCGCAGAAGGATTCGACGCTCGCGATGCTGCTCGCCGCTCAACGCCGCGGCTGGCGCATCGCGTACTTCACGCAGAACGGTCTGTCCGTGCGCTACGGCGGACCTTTCGGCCGGGGACGGCTGCTCACCGTCGAGGACGACACGAAGCGGTGGTTCACGTACGGCGACGAGTGGGCAGGTCCCCTCGAGGGTCTCGACGCCCTGCTGATGCGCAAGGATCCGCCGTTCGACATGGAGTACGTCTATACGACGTATATCCTGCAGCTCGCCGAGGAGCGCGGCGTGCTCGTCGTGAACAAGCCGGCGAGCCTTCGGGAAATCAACGAGAAGGCCTACACGGCCTGGTTCCCGCACTGCACGCCGCCGACGCTGATCACGCGCTCGCATCCGGACCTGCTCGGGTTCCTCGACGAGCAGGGGAAGATCGTCCTGAAGCCGCTCGACGGCATGGGCGGGCGCTCGATCTTCGTCGTGGCGAAGGGCGATCCGAACACGAACGTGATCTTCGAGACGCTGACGCAGAACGGCACCCGCTTCACGCTCGCGCAGCGCTTCCTTCCCGAGATCGCCGACGGCGACAAGCGCGTCATCCTGATCGACGGGGAGCCGGTAGAGTACGCGCTCGCCCGGATCCCGGCGCCCGGCGAATCGCGCGGCAACCTCGTGATGGGCGCCCGCGGCGAGGGCCGGCCGCTGACGCCGCGCGACCGCTGGCTCGCGGCCGAGGTCGGGCCGACGCTCGCGGCCAAGGGCGTGCTGTTCGCCGGGCTCGACGTGATCGGCGATTTCGTCACCGAAATCAATGTCACGAGCCCGACCGGAATACGTGAATTGGATCGGCAATTCGGCATCGACATCGCTGCTAGACTGCTCGACGCCGTGGAGCGGCGGCTCGACAAGTGACCGGTTGCGCGTGATTCCCGCGAGCAAAAACCGTGTCGGACACCTTTTCGAAAATGGTGTCGGACGCCTTTTTCGCCCTGAACGCGAAAGACGCTCGACGCCATCTCTGCGAAAAAGGTGTCGGACACCATTTTCGCGAGTCGCACGAAAAAGGCGTCTGACACCATTTTCGATCCCGTTCCTTCTCGCGGCGCTGATCGTCGCAGGGTGCGCGGACCGGCCCGGCCTCGCGGAACGTCGCGTATACGCGATGGGCACGTGGGTCGATCTCGCGGTCGTCGCGGCGCCGCGGACGGCCGAGGCCGCCCTCGACGAGGCCGAGGCGTTCCTGCGCCGTTTCGAGATCGACTACTACGCGTGGGCGCCCGACGGCGAGCTCGCGCGGCTGAACCGTGCGCTCGCCGAGCTCCGCGAGGCGACCGTGAGCCCCGAGATGGCCGCGCTCCTCGTCGCGGCGAAGCGCGCCAACGCCCTGAGCGGCGGAGCCTTCGATCCCGGGGTCGGGGCGCTCGTCGAGCGCTACGGGTTCCACGAGGCCGCCGGCGAGCCCCGCGAGCCGACACCCGCCGAGATCGACGCGTGGCTCGGCGCCGGCGCGAGCATCGCGGCCGTCGACATCGACGGCGTCGAGGTCTCGGCGCGGACGCCCGTGCTGCTCGACCTCGGCGGCATTGCGAAGGGCGCGGCCGTCGACCGCATCGTCGAGCTCTTCCGCCGGCACGGCATCACGTCCGCGCTCGTCAACGCCGGCGGCGATCTTCGCGTCCTCGGGACGCGCGGCGACCGCGCATGGCGCATCGGCATTCAGGACCCGCGCGCGGACGACGTGCTCGGGGTCATCGAGCTCGCCGACGGAGAAGCGGCGTTCACGTCGGGCGACTACGAGCGCTACGTCGAGCGCGGCGGCGAACGGCTGCATCACCTCCTCGATCCGCGCACCGGCCGGCCGGCCGACGAGAGCCGGGCCGTGACCGTGATCGCTCGCGACGGCGTCGCGGCGGACTCCGCCGCGACGGCGCTCTTCGTCGCCGGCGACGACTGGGCCGACGTCGCGGATGCGCTCGACGTCGATGCCGTGCTGCGCGTCGACTCGAGCGGGCGGATCGAGGCGACCGAAACGATGCGCCGGCGCCTCGTCGCCGGCACCGCGGAGCAGTGGGATGTCGTCGCCGACTCGTAACGCGCGGGGCACGTCCTCTCCGCCCGACGCGAGCGCGCCGCCGGCAAAGGTCAGCGCGGACCGGCTGAGCTCGACGCTGTTTCTCGCGGCGCTCGCGCACGGCGTGCTGATCCTCGGCGTCACGTTCACGGCCCCCCGCGCGCCCGAAAACGATGCGCTGCCGTCGCTCAAGGTCACGCTCGTCGTCGACACGAACCGGATCGACGAGCCGCGGCCCGATGCCGAGTGGCTCGCGCAGGCGAACATCGACGGCGGCGGTGCGCCGCGAGACGGGGTCCGCCCGACCACGACGCTCGCCGCCGATCAGCCGATGACCGCGGTCGGGGATCCGAGCGCCGCCGACGCCGCGGACGCGAGGCCGCGCGAGGCCGCGCCCGCGGCCGACGAGATCGTGACCCGGGGAGCGTCCGCGCGGCAGGTCGCGGCCGTGCCGAAGGCGACCGAGGTCTCGGCGGCCGAGGCCGAGACGCGTGCGGCGCTCCTCGACCGCTCGGCAGAGCAGACCCTCGCGCTCGAGATCGACGACGTCGCCGCGCTGCCGGATACCGACGATCCCGATTTCGCCGCGGCGCCGTCGACGCGCGAGTCGATCCTCGCCGAGTACCTCGATACGTGGCGGCGGCGCGTCGAGCGGATCGGCACGCTGAACTTTCCGGCGACGCTACGCGAGCGGAAGAACGTCGGCCGTCCGATGCTCGAGGTCGCGATCGGCGCGGACGGCGCGCTGACCGAGATCGTCGTCCGTCGTTCGTCCGGCGACGGCGCGCTCGATCAGGCCGCGCTGACGATCCTGCGGCTCGCCGCGCCGTTCGATCCGCTGCCGCCCGAGATCCGCAGCCAATACGACGTGCTGCGCTTCGCGTACGAGTGGGACTTCTCGGGCGGCACAGACGCGCGCTCCGCGGCGGCCTCGTCGCCGATCGCAGACTGACGTCACACCGTCCTTCGTCGCGACCTGCTGCCGCGGCGACGTGCTCCGGCGACCTGCGATAGAATCCGGTTCATCATGGAACGCGAAACACGGCAGGTGCGGAGCCTTCAGGATCACTTCCTGATCGCGATGCCCGCGATGGTCGACCCGAACTTCAACGAGACGGTCACCTACATCTGCAAGCATGACGAAGAAGGCGCGATGGGCATCGTGATCAACCGACCGACCGACATGCTGCTCGCCGAGGTCTTTCGGCAGCTTTCGCTCGAGCCGACGGATCCGCGGCTCGCCGAGCTGCCGGTCCTCGCCGGCGGTCCCGTGCAGCGCGACCGGGGCTTCGTCGTGCATCGTTCCGATCGACGCTACGACTCCACGCTCGAGACGGGCGGCGGAATCAAGATCACGGTTTCGCAGGACATCCTCGCGGCGATGGCCCGAGGCGAGGGGCCGGAGCCGGTGCTCGTCGCGCTCGGCTATGCGGGCTGGGACTCGGGTCAGCTCGAGGCGGAGATCGCGGCGAACGCATGGCTCAGCGTGCCGGCGGATCACAAGGTGCTGTTCGAGACGCCGTTCGAGCAACGCTGGCGCGCGGCCGCGGGCCTGCTCGGCGTCGACATCCACCAGCTCGCGAGCTACGCCGGGCACGCGTAGGCCGGCGGCGGCGTGGCGTCGACGCGCGGCAGCGGAATCGTGCTCGCCTTCGACTTCGGCCGCCGGCGGATCGGCGTCGCGACCGGCAACCTGCGCACGCGCACCGCGTCGCCGCTGACGACGCTCGCGAGCGGCCGCGAGCCGCCGTGGCCGCTGATCGACGCGGTCGTCGCCGAATGGCGCCCGGAGCGGCTCGTGGTCGGCGTGCCGGAGTCATCCGAGGGCGCGACGTCGGTCACGGAGGCCGCGCGGGCGTTCGCGGCCGCGCTCGCGCGCCGCTACGGGCTGCCGGTCGAGACGGTCGACGAGGCCTTCACGTCGGCCGCCGCCGCGGCGGACCTTGCGGAGGCCCGCAGGAGCGGAGCGCTGCGGCGGCGAAGCCGCAAGGCCGAGATCGACGCCCGGGCCGCGTGCCTGATCGCCGAGCAATGGATGAGCACTGCGGAAAATGGAGAGCGATGACGTGACGGCGGTGAGCGGCGCGGGCGGGAGCGGTCCCGGGACGCGCGGCACCATCTACCTCGAGGACGCCGAGATCCTCGCGCACGACGCGTGGCCGGGACGACAGTTCGTGCTGCGCGTCGCGGCGCCGGCCGCGGCCCGGCGAGCGGAGCCGGGCACCTTCGCGCACGTCACGTGCGACCCGTGCGTCCCGCTGCGGCGGCCGCTGTCGATCATGCGCGCGGACCCTGACCGGGGCTGGCTCGAGTTCCTGTACAAGCCGGTCGGCGCCGGCCTCGAGAAGCTGACGGCGCGCCGCCCGGGAGAGCGCCTGAGCCTGCTCGCGCCGATCGGCCGCGGCTTTTTCCCGTCGCCTTCCCGGCCGCGCGTGCTCGCGATCGGCGGCGGCGTCGGCATCCCGCCGATGATCTTCGCGGCGGAACGCCTCGCCGGGCGGCCCGAGTTCCGTACGCCGATCGTGCTGATGGGCAGCGAGCTGCCGTTCCCGTTCGACCTCGTGCCGTCCGCGCTGCCGGTGCCCGGCGCGCCGCCGGACGCGACGCACGGCATGGCGTTTCTCGAGGCCCTCGGCATCCCGTCGCGGCTCGCGAGCAACGCGGGCCTTGCGGGCGCCTACGCCGGCTTCGTCCCGTCGCTCGCGAGACGCCTCCTCGAGACGATGCCCGACGACGCCCGTCGAGAGACGCAGCTGATCGGCTGCGGCCCCGAGCCGATGCTGCGCGCGCTCGCCGTCCTCGCGCACGAGTTCGACCTGCCGTGCCAGCTCGCGCTCGAGGAGTACATGGCGTGCGGCGTCGGCGGCTGCGCGGGCTGCACCGTGCGTATCGAGACCCCGGCGGGCCCCGCGATGAAGCGCGTCTGCGTCGACGGCCCCGTCTTCGAGGCCCGCGAGGTCTACCCCGCCGTCTTCGCGTGAAATTGGGGTCAGCGTGAAATTGGGGTCAGTGAAATTGGGGTCAGAGCCCTTTTCCAGCAGCAGCATTGGGGTCAGAGCCCTCTGACCCCAATGTGGCTCCGGCCCCCATGTGGCTCCGGCACCCAATGTGGCTCCGATCCCATTTCGGCTTCGCCTGGCGAAGCCGCTCTTCCGCGCGCTGCCCCGTGCCCCCGCGCCGACGTAGCGGGGGTGCGTGTTCGATCTGCGCTTTCGGCGGCCGTTCGGCGGCCATGGACGGCCGCCGTCGAGCGACAGGATGTTCTTCCCGCGTGCCGCCGAAAGCGCAGATCGAACGCGCGCCCCCGCGGCCGACTGGCACGCCCCCAGTTGATCTCCGCCATGGGCTCTGACCCCAATTTCGATCTCCGCAAAGGGGCTCTGACCCCAATTTCGATGTCCGCAATGGGGCTCTGAACCCAATTTGGCCACTCGCGGCCGCCCCAGTGCGCTGCCTGCGGGGGGCGATTCGGCAGCACGTAGGAAAGGCGTAAACGGGCTCTGACCCTGAATTTCGCCGCGCGGCCGACCGACATGCCGCTGCACCCAAGAGGGTTCGGCGGCGCGGCGGGAAAAGCACAAAAGGGCTCTGACCCCGATTCCGCGCTCGACGGGAAGCACAAAAAGGGCTCTGACCCCGATTTCGGACCCCCGATTTCGCGAGTTGATCGCCGTCCTCGTTCGCGTTAAGTAGGGATGCAGGCGGCACTCCGGCCGCCCGGGGGAGGTAGTCATGGAGCTCGATCGCAGGACCTTCATCGCGGCACTCGGCGGTGCCGCGGCCGTGGCGGCTATGAGTCACGAGGCGCGGGCGGACGCGCTGGAAGACGCGCTGATCGCCCAGCTCGATTCCGGTGCCGCGGCGAATGCGGGCACCGCGTCCGACTTCCCGACCGCCGCCGAGGTCGAGGCCGCGATCACGACGCGCCCCTATCGGCGCGGCGTCGGCAACCTGTTCCTCGACACCACCGGTGCGAACGTCACGCGCCTGCCCGCGATGCCGGACTCACCGACGCTGCTCGATTTCTTCGAGCGCAGGTTCACGCGGACGCGCAACCACTGCTTCCAGAGCGCGAACAAGGCCCGCGAGCGCGGCGCGGACGACGAGATCGTGCTCGCGTGCCTGCTGCACGACGTCGTGCAGGAGATCATGAAGACGGATCACGGCTACTGGGGCGCGCAGCTCTTCGAGCCCTACGTCCCCGAGCGCACGGCGTTCGCGATCCGCTATCACCAGGCCCTGCGGTTCTATCCCGACGAGACCGCGGGCTACCGCTACCCCGATCTCTACCACCGGATCTTCGGCGAGGACTACGTGCCGCCGCCGCACATCCAGGCCGCGTACGACTACGCCCGAAGGCACCGCTGGTACGACGCCGCCCGAGAAGTGACGGTCAGCGACCTGTACGCGTTCGATCCGAACGCGGTCGTGTCGATCGAGCCGTTCGTCGACCTGATCGGCCGGCACTTCCGGCAGCCGAAGGAAGGGCTCGGCAACGACGGCAGCCCCGTCGCGCACATGTGGCGCACGATCGCAAATCCGGACGCGCCGCTCTAGCGGGCCGTCACCCGAAGTTGATCTTCGCCTCGAGGTTGCTGCGCGAATCGGCGTTCGACAGCGCCTCCTCCATGCTGATCACGCCGTTGCGGTAGAGCTCGAACAGCGCCTCGTCGAACGTCTGCACGCCGGGCTCGCGCGTCTCCCGGAACGCTTCCTTCACGTGCGCGATGTCGCCCTTCTTGATCATCTCGGAGATGTGCGGCGTGTTCAGCATGACCTCCACCGCGGCGACGCGTCGCCCCTCTTTCGAGCGCACGAGCCGCTGCGAGATCACGGCGCGCAGGTATTGCGAAAGATCCATCAGCACCTGGTTGTGCTGATCGTTCGGATACATGTTGATGATCCGGTCGAGCGTCTCGGGCGCGTTGTTCGCGTGCAGAGTCGCGATCGCGAGGTGGCCGGTTCCGGCCAGGTCGATCGCCGCCTGCATCGTTTCGCGGTCGCGGATCTCGCCGATCAGCACGACGTCGGGCGCCTCGCGCATCGCGCTCCGCAGCGCGCGCGCAAACGAATGCGTGTCGAGCCCGATCTCGCGCTGATTCACGATCGACTTCTGATTCGTGTGCAGAAACTCGATTGGATCCTCGATCGTGATGATGTGCGACGCCGAGTTGCGGTTGCGGTGATCGATCATCGCCGCGAGCGTCGTCGACTTGCCCGAGCCGCTCGCGCCGACCATCAGGATCAGGCCGCGGCGCAGCATGACGAGATCCTTCAGAATCTCCGGCACGCCGAGATCCTCGAGGCGCGGCAGATCGGGCGTGATGAACCGAAGCACCATCGCGACGTTGCCGCGCTGATGGAAGATGTTCACGCGGAAGCGGCCGAGACCGGGCTCCGAGATCGCGAAATCGATCTCGAGATCGCGCGTGAAGGCCTCGAGCTGCTCCTCGTTCATCAGCTCGAGCGCGGCCTGCCGCACCATCTTCGGCGTCAGCTCCATCTGATTCACCGGCATGATCTTGCCGTCGATCTTGATCATGACGGGCGCATAGGTGGTGAAGAAGAGGTCGGACGCCTTCTTGTCCACCATCAGCTTGAAGAGCGGCTTGACGTTCATCGCGTTGTAGCAGGCCGATTTTTCGAATGGCGGACCGTCCCCTTCGCTGCGCCCGGACCGAAGCCCTCCCTCGGGCGGCGCGCGAGACGCAGCTCGCAGTCAGAATCGAGTGGCGCGCTCCTCCTCGAGCAGGCGCAGGCTCTCGCCCTGCTCCTGCGCGGCCGCCGATTCCCGCTTGCTCTGCAGCTTGATCCGCAGGCGAAGCTCGTTCTGCGAGTCGGCGTTGCGGATCGCTTCGTCGTACGAGATCACGCCGTCCTCGTACAGATTGAACAGCGCCTGATCGAACGTCTGCATGCCGAGCCGGTTCGACTTGGCCATGACCTCCTTGATGGAGGCGACCTCGCCGCGGAAGATCAGGTCCCGGATCAGCGGCGACGCGAGCATGATCTCCATCGCCGCGACGCGCCCCATGCCGTTCTCGCGCGGAATCAGCCGCTGCGAGATCAGCGCGGTCACGTTCAGCGAGAGATCCATCAGGAGCTGCTGGCGGCGCTCCTCGGGGAAGAAGTTGATGATGCGGTCGAGCGCCTGGTTCGCGCTGTTCGCGTGCAGGGTCGCGACGCAGAGGTGCCCCGTCTCCGCGAACTGGATGCCGTACTCCATCGTCTCCCGGTCGCGAATCTCGCCGATCATGATGACGTCCGGCGCCTGACGCAGCGTGTTCTTCAGCGCGTTGTGCCAGCTTTCCGTGTCGACGCCGACCTCGCGATGCGTGACGACGCAGCCGCGGTGCGTGTGCACGAACTCGACCGGATCCTCGATCGTGATGATGTGGCCGCGGCTGTTCTCGTTGCGGTAGCCGATCATCGCCGCGAGCGTCGTCGACTTGCCCGATCCGGTGCCGCCGACGACGAGGCAAAGGCCGCGCTTCGTCATCGCGACGTCCTTGAGCTGCGGCGGCAGCTCGAGGTCTTCGAAGGTCGGGATCTTCGTGACGATCTGCCGGATCACGGCGCCGACGTTGCCCTGCGCGACGAACGCGCTCACGCGGAACCGGCCGATGCCCTGCGGCGCGATCGCGAAGTTGCATTCCTTCGTCGCATCGAACTCCTTCGCCTGCTTGTCGTTCATGATCGAGCGGACGATCAGCGAGCTCTGCGCAGGCGTCAGCGGCTTGTCGGCGAAGGGCTTGATCGTGCCGTCGATCTTGATCGCCGGCGGAAAGTCCGCAGTGATGAAGAGATCCGAGCCGTTCAGCTCGACCATCTTCCTCAGCAGGTTCTGCGTCAATCTGACGGCTTGATCGCGTTCCATCTCCGCCCTTTCGCTTGGCTACGGCTCCGGGACGATCAGAAGTTTTCCTTGATCACGGCCTTGAAGCGCGCCTCTTCCTTCGTGATGAGGCCCTTCGCCATGAGCTCCTGGAGGTTCTGGTCGAGCGTCTGCATGCCCTGCGCCTGGCCGGTCTGGATCGCGGAGTACATCTGCGCGACCTTGCCTTCGCGGATTAGATTGCGGATCGCCGGAGTGCCGATCATGATCTCGTGCGCCGCGACGCGCCCGCCGCCGATGCGCTTCAACAGCGTCTGCGAGATCACCGCGCGCAGCGACTCCGAGAGCATGCTGCGCACCATCTCCTTCTCGGCCGCCGGGAAGACGTCGACGACGCGGTCGATCGTCTTCGCCGCCGAGCTCGTGTGCAGAGTGCCGAAGACGAGGTGGCCGGTTTCGGCCGCGGTCAACGCGAGGCGGATAGTCTCGAGATCGCGCATCTCGCCGACGAGGATGACGTCCGGATCCTCGCGCAGCGCCGACCGCAACGCCTCGCTGAAGCCGAGCGTGTCGCGGTGTACCTCGCGCTGATTGATCAGCGACCTCTTGCTTTCGTGCACGAACTCGATCGGATCCTCGATCGTGATGATGTGATCGGGCTTGCTCTCGTTGATGTAGTCGATCATCGCAGCCAGCGTCGTCGACTTGCCGGACCCCGTCGGCCCGGTGACGAGCACGAGGCCCCGCGGGTGCATCGAGATGTCCTTGAAGATGCGCGGCGCATTGAGATCGTCGAGGGTGAGGATCTCGGACGGGATGGTCCTGAACACGGCCGCGCAGCCGCGGTTCTGATTGAAGGCATTCACTCGAAAGCGCGCGAGCTTCGGGATCTCGAAGGAAAAGTCCGTCTCGAGAAACTCCTCGAAGTCCTTGCGCTGTTTGTCGTTCATGATGTCGTATACCATACTGTGCACTTCCTTGTGCTTCAGTGCTGGCATGTTGATGCGCTTCACGTCGCCGTCCACACGGATGATCGGGGGAACGCCGGCGGAGAGATGCAGGTCTGATGCGTTGTTCTTGACGGCGAAAGCGAGCAGCTGGGCGATGTCTACTGCGGCCATAGCGATCCTTAACTGAAGCCGAAACCGGCCCCGATCCAGAGCGAACGCGAGTCTTTCATAGTATAGCTAGCGGCTACAGCAAAGCGTGACTGATATCACGTACCACCTGGAGGCCGTGCGAGCGCGCGTGCGCGAAGCGCTGATTCGCGCCAGACGCGCCGACGACGACGTAACGATCGTCGGCGTCAGCAAACGACAAAGCATAGAGCACATTCAAGCCGCGTTTGCCGCCGGACTGCGCGATTTCGGTGAGAGCTACGTCCAGGAGGCGGAACCGAAGCTCGAGCAACTCGCGGAGCTCGGCGTCGTATGGCACTTCATCGGGCGGATTCAATCGAACAAGACGCGGACGATCGCCGAGAGGTTTCACTGGGTTCACACGCTGGACCGCGAGAAGATCGCCGTGCGTCTCGATGCCCAGCGTCCGTACTACGCGCCGCCTTTGAACGTGCTGATCCAAGTGAATCAAGGCGGCGAGCCGCAGAAGGGAGGAGTGCCGCCGGCACGGGCCGGCGAGCTCGCGGCGCTCGTCGCCCGCTTGCCGCGCCTGCGGCTTCGCGGGCTGATGACGATCCCGCCGGCCGACCTCCGGCCGGCGGAGAGCCGTGAGCACTTCGCGGCGCTGCGGTCGCTCGCCGAGCGCCTGGCCGGCGCGGGTCACCCGATGGACACACTCTCGATGGGCATGACCGCGGACTTCGAGCTCGCGATCGAGGCGGGCTCGACCTGCGTGCGCATCGGCACGGCGATCTTCGGGCCCCGGAGCTGAGCCTTCGGGTGTCCGCGGAGCGGCCGGGGCCGCGAGGGGCCGCTGCCCGAACGGCGGGCGCGGCCGGCGCGTGTTATCTTTCCGCGGGCTTCACGCTGAGAACGGCATGCAGAACGCGCTCATCTTCATCGTCAAGACGATCACCGACCTCTACCTGCTCACGTATCTGCTGCGCTTCATCATGCAGTGGACGCGAGCGGATTTTTACAATCCGTTCGGGCAGCTCATCGTCAAGGTGACGAACCCCCTCGTGGTGCCCGCGAGGCGCCTGCTTCCCTCCATCCGAGGCGTCGACGTGCCGACGCTCGTCGTGCTGCTGCTCCTCGAGGCGCTTGCAATCCTGCTGCTGCTCGCGCTCGTCGGCGCGGCGGTCCCTGCCGGCACGTTCGTCGCGTACGTCGTGCTGCGGCTCATCGACCTCGCACTGTGGTTCTACACGATCGCGATCTTCGTGTACGTGATCTTGAGCTGGATCGGCCAGGGGAGATACAGCCCGCTCGGCGAGATCCTCGCGGACCTGGTCGAGCCCGTCCTTCGCCCCGCCCGCCGTATTCTTCCGCCGATCGCCGGCCTCGATCTGTCGCCGGTGCTCGTCCTGATCCTGCTTCAGGCGATCGTGATCGCCCTGCCGCTGCCCGGAGTGCTGCGGTAGCGGCGGGGTTCCGCCGGCTCCCGACCGATCGCCCGTCGCCGCCTTCGACCGCGAAGCGTCGCCGGCGGGCGGCGCCGAGCGAGCGCGTCCGGGCGGCTTCCCGCGTCGCCGCACCGCCGGCCGCACGCAGGTGCCAGGGAAAGTAATTCGGTGTACATTGGGGGCGGCGACCGGAGGAGGGCTCGTATGAACTACCCGTTGCGACTGCTCCCGTTGTTCAGCACGCTCGCTTTCCTCGCGGGTTGTGAGCAGCCCGCAGAGACCGCCGCCGCGCAGGAGCAGGACGACGTGATCCTGCCGGGCACCGTCAGCACGAAGGATTTCGGCGACTACGTCGTGCACTTCAACGCCATCGGCACCGATCAGCTGACGCCGGAGGTGGCGCGGCAATACGGCATCGTCAGAAGCCGAAACCGCGCGATGCTGAACGTGAGCATTCTGCGCAAGGATGGAGAATCGATGGGTACGCCGGTCACCGGCAGCGTATCCGCGTCGGCCATCAATCTCACGGGGCAGCTGAAGAACCTCACGCTCAGGGAGATCAAGGAGGGAAACGCGGTCTACTACATCGGCGAGACGACGATCACCGACGGGGAAACCCTGATCTTCACCGTCGACGCCACGCCGATCAACGAGGCGAGCCGCTTCACGGTTCGCTTCAAGAAGCAGTTCTTCGTCGACGATTAGCGCTGCACGAATCGCGCGGGTCGACGCAGGCTCAGCGCCCGGCCGTTTCCCTGACGCGGTTGCGTATCCGTATGAGGTCGCTGTGCGACACGTAGAGGAGCTCCGATATCTTCCTCACGAGGTGGTCCTCGTGCTTGTCCAGCCGGTTGTCGGCTAACGCCACCCTCCAAAGCATCTCGACGATGCGGTGCTTCTCGTCGACGGTCAGCGTCTCGTGCAGGCGCCGGGTGAAGGTCTGGAGCGACGCGGCATGGTCCGCCTCGGCGCGCGCCTCGGCCACGAGCATCGCGGCGTCCTCGTCGGAAAGCTCGAAAAATTGCTTGACGAGCCGGAAAGTCTCGTCGCGCTCGGTCACGTCCTCGGAGAAATCCGCCCGCTCGACCTCCACGAGCAGCAACGCAGTCGCGACCTGCACGGCATGGCGCCGCTGCTCCGGCGAGGCCTCGGCCGCGCCGCCTCCGCCCAATGCGCGATCGAAGAGATCCGCGAGCGCCTTCAGCACGGCCGGCCGTTCCGGGCGGCGACGCCCTCGTTCGGCGAGCTTCCCGCCTCCGAAGCCGACAGCACGAAGGCTTCGACCGCCTGCGCCAGCGGATTGAGCTTGCCGTGGAAGAAATGGGTCGCGCCCGGAACGACCGCAAGGCGCGATTCCGGTGCCCGAGCATCGCGCCACGCGAGCACCTCGGAGAGCGGGATCAACTCGTCGCGCTCGCCGTGCGCGATCAGCCACGGGCAATCGGGCGGCGTGAACTCGCCGGACAGACGCGCGACCGGCAGCCCGACCGTGACCAGGCTCGCGGGACGAAGCTGCGTCGAGATTTGCGCCGCGACGGCCGCGCCGAACGAGAACCCGGCGAGGTGAAGCGGGGCACCGGGCGCCCGTCGGAGCGCCCATTCCGCCGCGGCGATCGCGTCGTCGCGCTCGCCCACGCCTTCCGCATACCGTCCGGCGGATTCGCCGACGCCGCGAAAATTGAAACGCACCGCCTCGATCCCGAGGCGGGTGAACGTGCGCGCCAGCGTGTACACCACCTTGTTCTGCATCGTGCCGCCGTGCAGCGGGTGAGGATGACAGACTACCGCCACCGCGCCGATCGGCTCACGCGGCGTCTCGACGAGCGCTTCGAGCGTGCCGGCCGGCCCGCCGATCTCGACCCGCTCGGCATGCCGGGCGCTTTGCTTCACGCTGGACGATGCTCAGCGCTGCGGGGGCGGCTCGCCGTTGGCGAGGCGGATCAGGCCGAGGATATGGCGGTACACGAACCACAGCCATACGAGCGCGAGGATCGCATAACCGATCAGCACGAACCTCGCGATCCAGCCGATCACGACCCAGAACAACGCCCACCAGAACGTCCGGATCATCCAGTCGTGGTGGCTGCGCAGCAGCGAATCTCCGTCGGGCCGCTTCAAGTAATTGACGATCAGGCCGACGATGCTCGGTAACGCCGAGACGCTGCCGATGAGGTGCAGAACGTAAGCCACGAGCACGAGAGCTCGCTCCGACTCGACATTGGCGCCGAGACTTTCGGAATGCTGTGTCATCCGACTGCTCCGGTTCAGCGATGTCAGCGACGGGAGGCCTGCAAGAAGCGAGCCCGACCTCAGTCTTCGCTCGGCTCGAACGTCAGCGCCGCCGAATTGATGCAGTAACGAAGCCCCGTGGGCTCCGGGCCGTCCGGAAACACGTGCCCGAGATGCGCTCCGCAACGCGCGCATCGCACTTCCTCGCGAACGCGGCCGAGGCTTCGGTCCTCGTTCGTCGTGACCGCGTCGCGGGCGACGGGCTCCCAGAAGCTCGGCCAACCGGTGCCGGACTCGTACTTCGTCTCGGAGCTGAAGAGGTCTTGGCCGCAGACGACGCAGAGATACTCGCCCTTCGCCTTGTTCGCGTAGTACTCGCCGGTGAAAGGCCGTTCCGTGCCGCCTTCCTGGGTTACGTGGAACTGCTCGGGCGTGAGCTTGCGCCGGAGCTCTTCCGCCGACGGCTTGTCCTGGTTCATAACGCCCTCCTATCCCTGTTGCGCCCCATGGTAGCGCAAGCGCATTGCCCGAGGCACGGTAGGGGAAACCGAGCGCCCCGGGCCGCCGGGGTCGGTCACGAGGCCGCGGCACCTCCGAGCTCGACGAGCAGGCTGTTGAGACGCTTCACGAAGGCCGCGGGGTCTTGCAGCTGACGGCCTTCCGCGAGCGTCGCCTGGTCGAAGATCAGCAGCGACAGACGCTCGAACCGCTCGTCGTCGGTCTCCGACCCGAGACGCCGAATCAGCGGGTGCCGCGCATTCAGCTCGAGGGTCGGCACGGCGGCCGGGGCGTCCTGACCCGCGGCCCGCAGCAGCTCGCGCATCTGGTGCCCGATGTCGCCCTCGCGGATCACGAGGCACGCCGCCGATTCCGTGAGCCGGTCACTGAAGCGCACCTCGTCCACGCGGTCGCGCAGAACGCGCTTCATGCGCTTCAGCAAGCTCTTCTCCTCCTTGCCCGGCTCGCCGACGACGCTCGGCTCCGCGCCGAGCTTGCGGAGATCGATCGAGCCGCGCGCGACGTCCTTGAACCGCTTCCCTCGATACTCGTCGAGGAATTGCATCACCCACTCGTCGAGCCGGTCGGTCAGCAGCAAAACCTCGATACCGTGGTCCCGAAACACCTCGAGATGCGGGCTCGACCGCGCGGCCGCGAGCATCTCGGCCTGGAGGTAGTAGATGACGTCCTGCTCGGGCTTCATGCCTTCGACGTATTCCGACAGCGAGCGATCCTGTTCCTCGCCCTCCGACCGGGTGCTGCTGAAGCGCAGGAGCTCGGCGATTCTCTCGCGGTTGGCCGAGTCCTCCGCGAGCCCCTCCTTGAGCACCGCGCCGAACTCGCGCCAGAAGCGCCGGTACTTGTCGGGCTCCTCCTTCGCGAGGCGATCGAGCATGTCGAGGACGCGCTTCGTCAGCGCGGCGCGAATGGCGGCGACCCGCGGGTCCTGCTGCAGCAGCTCCCGCGACACGTTCAGCGAAAGGTCGGCCGCATCGACGATGCCGCGGACGAACCGGAGGTAGAGCGGCAGGAATTGCGATGCCGCATCGGTGATGAAGACGCGCTGTATATAAAGCTTGACGCCCCTCGGCGCCTCCCGGTTCCACAGGTCGAACGGTGCGGACGACGGCACGTACAGAAGGCACGTGTACTCGCGCCGGCCTTCGACGCGGTTGTGCGTCCACGCGAGCGGCTCGGAAAAGTCGTGCGAGATGTGCTTGTAAAACTCGACGTACTCCTCGTCGCTCACCTGGGACCGGGGCCGCGTCCACAGCGCCTTGGCCCGATTGACGGTCTCGGCTTCCGCACCGTCGGTGCGCAGCCGGACCGGGAACGCGATGTGATCGGAATACTTGCGGATCAGCGCCCGAACGCGCTCCGGACCCAGGAACTCGTCCGCGTCCGACTTGAGCTTCAAGCGGACGACCGTGCCGGGCTCGGGCTTGACCGCGTTTTCGACAGTGAACTGGCCCTGCCCGTCCGACGTCCACCGTACGCCCTCCGCCGCGGGGACGCCCGCCTTGCGGCTCAGCACCTCGACGCTCTCCGCGACGATGAAGGCGGAATAGAATCCGACGCCGAACTGCCCGATCAGCTGCGCGTCCTCGCGCTGGTCGCCGGTGAGCTTCTCGACGAATCGAGCCGTTCCGGAGTGGGCGATCGTGCCCAGCTGCTCGATGATCTCGTCGCGCGACATCCCGATGCCGTTGTCGGCGACAGAAAGCACGCGCGCCGCGCCGTCGATCGCGACCTCGACTCCGAGCTCTCCGGCCTCCTCGAGCAGGCTCGGCTGCGCGAGCGCCTCGAAGCGCAGCTTGTCGCATGCGTCGGAAGCATTCGAGATCAGCTCGCGCAGGAAGATCTCGCGGTTGCTGTACAGCGAATGAACCATCAAGTGAAGCAGCTGCTTCACTTCCGCTTGAAACCCGAACGTGCTCGCGGCCGAGTTCTCCATGCTCCGAATGCCCAACGCTCCCGACGTACCGGGCTACGATAGGGACGGGCGGCGATTTTTCAAGCGCGGCGGGTGATCCGCGCGGAAGGCTCCGCGAGAAAGGCGAGACCGGCGCCGAGCAGCGCGGCCAAGACGCAGGAAGCGGCGACGGCCGCGAAGAATGGAGTCCAGGTCGCCCCTTCGCGGTTTGCGTAAGGCGCGACCAGCAGCGCCGATAGGAGGCCGACCCGGAGGCAGGCGGCCCGCAGCCTCTCCCAGGCGAGAAGGCCGGCGAACACGACGTCATCGAGCTCGTCGAGCCACTGCAAAACGATCTCCATCGGGGATCGGCGAAACGGGAGGCGGCAGATCAGCTCAGCCGGGGTCGCCGCACGAAGGCGCATGCCGGTCGGGCTCTTCGGCCGGCTCCTGAGGGTCGCGCTTCTGCTCGTTATGTCGGCGGGCGGCGTCCATTGCCGAGGCAATCCATTCCAGGGAGCAGAGCGTGTCGGCGAACGGGTTGCAGGTGCCGTTGTCTTTTGCGTCCATTGCGTAACAATCCCCGCTACGGCAATCGCGGTTATAGTAGTTTTCCCCGTCCGGGATCGCTGTGAGGGAACTCTCATCCGATCGACGGCGAAGAGTTTAACTTATTGTTGCGCGTTGAAAACGGTGCGATCTTTACGCGTATTAGCGGGCTGTTAGCCGATGCAACGAATCGTCATTCTCAATCCGAAAGGCGGTTCAGGCAAGACGACGATCGCAGTCAATCTGGCGTCGTGTTACGCGATCGCCGACAAGCGTCCGGCATTGATGGATCTCGATCCGCAGGCCTCCGCCGTGCGCTGGCTGCGCAAGCGCGGCAACGAGCGCCCGGCGATTCACGGCATCGCCGGGTTCGAAAAGGCGACCTCCGTGACCCGAAGCTGGCAGCTGCGCGTACCTCCGGAATGCTCTGCGCTCGTCGTCGACACTCCGGCCGCGATCGACAGCCGCTACTTTCCGGAGGTCACCCGCGGCGCGAACGCGGTGCTCGTGCCCGTCATGCCGTCCGAGATCGATATTCATGCCACCGCGAAATGCATTGCCGACCTGCTGCTCGTCGCGAAGATCCGCCGCTCGGAGGGGCGCCTCGGCATCATCGCAAACCGGGTGCGCGCGAATACGCGGGTCTCGCAGGCGCTGATGCGCTTCCTCGACAGCCTCGACATCCCGCTCGTCGCGACGTTCCGCGACAGCCAGAACTACGTTCGCTCGGCGGAAACCGGCGTCGGGATCTTCGAGATGCCGCGATGGCAAGTCTGGCAGGACCTCGACGAGTGGGAGAAGCTGCTCGCGTGGCTCGCCGAGCGGCGCGAGGTCGCGCAGCGTCCGAGCGTCGTGACCGCGCTCGCCACGAAAGCCACGACCACGTGAACGGCGATATTGTGACGTCCCGCAAGCATCTATGCATGGTGCTTGTCGGGGCGCTCGCGGGCAGGGACGCCCGCGAGCGAGCCTACAGGGATGTATTCACGGCGGCCCCGGCAAGCACCATGCATAGATACTTGCGGGACACGATTTAACCGTCGTCCGGTTTCCAGCTCTGGCGAACCTTGTCCGCCCAGTTCTGGTAACCCTTCCAGCTGTAGATCGAATGGTCGACCGGCGAGCGCTGCACCGACGGCTTGCGGCTCACGTGTGTGAGCCACTTGCGGTAAGCGTCCCAGCCCTGCTGCTCCTTCTGCACGTCGCCGCGGCCCGGCGCCTTCTGGTCCGCGTCGCGCTCGGGCTTACGGTGATAGAGAGGCGGACGGAACTGGTGGGACTTCTGATCGCTCATCCGGCTTCGGGAGTCGTGTGGTGCGGACGAGCGCAAGGTAATCCGCGAGACCGCAATTCGCCAGGAACTGGGTCTCAGTCAAACGCGTCGATTTGTCTTTGTAGGACAGTTGCTTACAAGCAGTTAACGTAATCGACGCGAAGCGCCGCTCCATCAGCTCACGATGCGGTAGCACGGCACGTAATTGCAGGGGTCCGTGAGCCGCATCCTGCGCTGCGCCACGAAGTCGTTCAGCAGCCGATCGAGCGCATTCGTGACCGCGCGCTCGCCGCGCAGCTCGAAAGGCCCGTGCTCTTCCACCAGACGGATGCCCGCCTCGCGGACGTTGCCCGCGACGATGCCTGAAAACGCACGCCGGAGGTTGATCGCGAGCGAAGAGAGATCCTGATCGCGATGCAGCTCGAGCGCCGCCATCGACTCGTGCGTCGCTTCGAACGGCTGCTGAAAGTCGATGCCGATCTCGATCTGCCAGTTGAAGAAATACGCATTGTCCGTCTCGGACCGGACGCGGTGCACCACGTCGAGGCCGGCCGCCACCTCTCGGGCGACGGCCGCGGGATCGTTCAGAATGATCTTGTAGCGCGATTGCGCGGCCTCGCCCAGCGTCTCGCCGATGAACGCGTGCAGCCGCTCGAAGTAGTAGCGGCTATCGGGCGGCCCCGTAAGAATCACCGGAAGCGCGATGTGCGCGTTGCGGGGGTGCAGCAGGATGCCGAGGAGGTAGAGAATCTCCTCCGCGGTGCCGACGCCGCCCGGAAACACGACGACGGCGTGCGCGAGGCGCACGAACGCCTCGAGCCGTTTCTCCATGTCCGGCAGGATGACGAGCTCGTTGACGATCGGATTCGGCGCTTCGGCGGCGATGATCGTCGGCTCCGTCAAGCCGAGATAGCGGCCGGACCGCAGCCGCTGCTTCGCGTGGCCGACGGTTGCGCCTTTCATCGGCCCCTTCATCGCGCCCGCGCCGCAGCCCGTGCAGATGTCGATGAGGCGAAGCCCGAGCTCGTATCCGACCCGTTTGGAGTAGTCGTACTCCTCGCGGCTCACCGCATGGCCGCCCCAGCAGACGACGAGGCGCGGGTCGGCGCGCGCGTTGAGCACGCGAGCGTTGCGCAGGATGTGGAAGACCGCGTCGGTGATGCCGCCGGAGGACGTCAGGTCGAAACGGTCGCTGATGACGACGTCGCCGTGCACGTAGAGAAGGTCGCGCAGCACGGCGAACAGGTGCTCGCGGATCCCGCGGATCATGACGCCGTCCACGAACGCGCACTCGGGCGCGTTCTGGAGCTCGAGGGCGATCCCGCCTTCGTGCTGAATGATCGAGATCCGGAAGTCGCGATTGCGGCGCAGAATCTCCCGCACGTCGTCGTCTTCAACGCCGGAGTTCAGCACCGCGAGCGAGCACTGGCGCCAGATCTCGTAGAGCCTGCCGCCGCCCGCGCCCCGAAGCTGATTGACCTCGGACCGCGAGAGAACCTGGAGAATGCCTTCGGGGGCTATCGTCGCATCCATGCGTTAACGATCCGTTCTTCCGTCTCGATCGGCAACCGGCGCGGCCTTTCTCGTCCTCGGCGTCATCTCGACGACTTTCTCCTCGCGCCGGCCGCGGCGCGCCTTCATTTGCGAGAACATGATCCCTGCGGCGGCGGCCCGGCGGCCAGTCCCGGGAGCTACGGGCGGATCTCGATCGGCGTGTGCTCGCGCGTCATCAGCCAGATGTCGATCATGTCGGAGTTCGACACGGCGATGCATCCGTCGGTCCAATCCCAGCCGACATAGCTTCTCTCGTCGAGCTTCGGCTCGTTCGGCAGGCCGTGGATCATGATCTGACCGCCCGGATCGACGCCGGCCGCCCGGGCCCGGGCGCGATCCGAAGCGTTCGGATACGAGATCTGGATCGACAGAAAGTAGTCACTCGACGGATTGCGCGTTTCGAGATAATAGTGCCCTTCCGGCGTCTTGAAGTCTCCTTCCCGCTCCTTCGGCCCCTCGGGGGCGAGCCCGAGCGACACGTCGAACTCGCGCAGCACCTCGCCGCCCTTCATCAGGTAGAGCTTGCGCTCCGACTTCACGACGAGCACGGAATCGGCGATCTCGTGGTGGCGAACGAGGCTCGCCTGAGCAAAAGCCGCGCCGCTCCAAAAGACGAGGACGAGCGACGCGAGGAGCGAGGTCGAGCCGAATCCTTTCATCGGATTCGGACTCTATTCAATCGAATGGCCGATTTCAACGCGCCGTGTCGCCGCATTGCCGCGTCCGGCGCCGAGAGCCCTGTTCCGCTCGGCCGAAGGCGTCGACGATCCGCGACAGGGCTTCGACGCCGTCTTCGCGACGGAACAGCACCGCCTCCATCCCGCAGCGCCGTGCCGCGATCACGTTTTCCTCACGATCGTCGATGAACAGGCAGCTCGCGGCGCCAATTCTCCGCAGGAGGTAGCGGTACAGGCTCTCGTCCGGCTTCGTGGCGCGAACGAGGCCGGACAGCACCACGGTGTGGAACTCGGCCATGAACGGAAAGGTATCGTAAAGAAACCGGATCCGCTCCGCGGGATAGTTCGAAAGCGCATGCAGGCGATACCCCCGTCTGCGGAGCCCCTCGAGGTACGCCACGCACTCCGGGAACGCCCCCCGGAACATGCGCTCCCAGTCGGCGCCGTAACGCTCGATCCAGGCCGAATGCTCCGGGAAGCGCGCCGCGAGCTCCCGCGTGAGCGTCGCGAAGGGCATGCCCGCATCGAGCCGGGCGTGCCATTGCGGCGTGCAGATCTCACGCAAGAACAGCTCGACCTCGTCCGGCGCGCCGCCGAGGTGGTCCCGCAGCAGATAACGCGGGTCCCAATCGATCAGCACGCCGCCGAGATCGAAGACGATGTCGCGCATCGGCGCGGCCGGCCGTCGGGTGAGATCGACGCGGGCGCGCGCGTCAGGCCGCGTTCCGCAGCGCCTCGATCCGCTCCTCGAGCGGCGGGTGCGAGAGAAACAGGCGCTTCAGCCCCGATACATGCCCGCCGGCGATCCCGAAGGCCTGCATCGACTCCGGCAGGCCGCTGTCGTCCAGCCGGTGCACGCGTCTCAGCCCCTCGAGCGCGGCGATCATGTTGTCGCGGCCCGCGAGCCGGGCGCCGCCGGCATCGGCGCGGAACTCCCGTCGTCTCGAGAACCACATGACGATCATGCTCGCGAGGATGCCGAGAAGGATCTGCGCTGCGATCGTCGCGATGAAAAAGCCGGGCCCGTAGCCGCGCTCGGTCTTGAACACGACCCGATCGACGACGAAACCGACGATACGCGAGAGGAACACGACGAACGTGTTCACGACGCCCTGCAGCAGCGCGAGCGTCACCATGTCGCCGTTCGCGACGTGGCTCACCTCGTGGCCGAGCACCGCCTCGACCTCGCGTCGATCGAGCTGCCCGAGCAGGCCCGTGCTCACCGCGACGAGCGCCTTGTTGCGCGTCATCCCCGTGGCGAACGCGTTCACGTCCGGCGAATCGTAAATCGCGACCTCGGGGCAGCCGATGCCGGCCTCCCGCGCCTGGCGCTGCACGGTGTTCAGCAGCCAGCTTTCGGTGGCGTTGCGCGGCGTCTCGATGACCTGGGCTCCCGTGAGCCACTTCGCCGTCCATTTGGACATCGCGAGGGAGATGAAAGAGCCGGCGAAGCCGATGATCGCGGAAAAAACGAGCAGGGCTTGGAGGTCGAGCTCGGTGCCCCGCGCGGCGAGCAAGTCCTCGATTCCGAGCACCTGCAGGGCCACGCTCAGCACGACGAGCACCGCGACGTTCGTCGCAACGAACAGCAAGATTCGCTTCATAAAGGTCTCCGGAGACGTCGGCGCCCGGGCAACGTCCGGGCTCATCGCGCAGAATGCGGTTCTTTGCGGGAAATTCAAGACGTGACCCGCTAGAATTCGCGTCGCTTCCGATCACGCTGCCGTCCATGTCCTCCTACCGCCCGTTCTGGAGCATGCCGCTCGCCGCGCCGCGGCTCGCCGCCGTCTGGCTCCTCCATGCGGGCCTCAAGGTCCTGGTGCGGCTGCCGTTCGAGCGGCAGCTCGCGATCGGCCGCGTGCTCGGCCGGGCAGCCTGGCGGCTGCTCCGCAGGCGGCGTCGTATCGCGCTGCGAAACATCGAGATCTGCCTTCCGGAGCTGTCCCCGGCCGAGCGGGAGGAGCTGGTGAGGCGCCATTTCGAGTCGCTCGGCGCCTCGCTGGCCGAGACGGCGATGGGCTGGTTCGGCCCGCCCGAGGAGATCGCCAGGCGGGTGCGCTTCGAAGGCGTCGAGCACTTGCATGCCGCGCTCGCGAAGGGCAAGGGCGTCATCCTCTTCTCCGCGCACTTCACGCCGCTCGAGTTCGCCTTCCCCGCGCTGCGGCCGCTCTGCCCGAGGATAACCGGGATGTACAAGCCGCAGCGCAATCCGGCGATGAATCGGCTCATGAACCGGGGCCGCGGACGGAACGTCGACGAGATTTTTGCGAAGGACAACGTGCGCGCGATGATGCGCAACCTCGCGCGCAACTCCGTGGTCTGGTACGCGTCGGACCAGAGCTACGGCCGCAAAGGCAGCGCGCTGATCCCGTTCTTCAACGAGCCGGCGATGACGAACACGGCGATCTGCCGAATCGCAAAGCGCAGCGGCGCGACCGTGCTGACGTATTTCTACCGGCGGCTGCCGGGCGATTCCGCTTACGTCGTCGACATCGGCCCGCCGCTTCCGGGCTTCCCGAGCGACGATCCGGCCGAGGACGTCGCACGGCTGACCCGGCTGCTCGAGGATTACATCCGCCGATGCCCGGAGCAGTACTGGTGGATCCACCAGCGGTTCAAGGGGCGTCCGGAACCGTACCCGGATGTCTATGCGCCGCTCGAGCGGCCGGCGTGACGATTTCGGGCGGGGCCGGCATGAAGGTTTCGAGCGAGCCCGCGGAGGCACGCCGATGAGCCGTCGGAGCGCGACCGCGCGAACCGAAGACGGCCCCAGGACACCGGGCGGCGACGGCGCTGCTCGGCCGCGGGCCGAGCGGCCGGCCGTCTCGCTTCGCGGGCTCGCCGGGCCCCGGTACTGGCCGACTTGGCTGCTGCTTTTCGCGATGCGCGCCGCCGCGACGCTGCCTTACCGCTGGCAGCTCGCCGCCGGCTTCGGCTTCGGGCGGCTGCTGCGGCTTCTGATGAGGAGCCGCGCTCGGATAGCGCGCGCGAATCTCGCCGCCTGCTTCCCGGAGCTCACCGACCGCGAGCGGGCCCGGCTCCTCGATCGTCATTTCGCGGCCGTCGGAATGTCCTTCGTGGAGATGGGGATCGGGTGGTTCACGCCGATCGAGCGGCTGCGCGCCCTCGTGCGGGTCGAAGGTCGGGAGCACCTCGAGCAGGCGCGCGCGGCGGGCCGCGGCATCATTCTGCTGAGCGCGCATTTCACGCCGCTCGAGGTCGGGTTCGCGATCCTCGAGGACGTGTGGCCCGGCGTCAGCGCGATGTACCGCACTCAGCGCAACGCGTTGATGGACGCGCTCGTGCGCCGCGGACGGAGCCGGTTCGCGGCCGAGCAGATTCCGCGCGACAACGTGCGCGCGCTGGTGAAAGCGCTGAAGGCCGGACGCACCGTCGCATACATGCCGGACCAGACCTATCTCGGCAATCAGAGCGAGCTGCTGCCGTTCTTCGGCGAGCCGGCGATGACGAACATCGCGACGCCGAAGATCGCGCAGATCGCGGGCGCCGTCGTGCTGCCTTATCTGTTCCGCCGGCTGCCCGACGACGCCGGCTACCTCGTGACGATCATGCCGCCGCTCCCCGGCGTTCCGAGCGGCGACCCGGTCCGAGACACGCTCGAGTGGCTCGCCGTCCTCGAGAGCCACATTCGCGTCGCGCCGGAGCAGTACCTGTGGCTCTACAAGAAGTTCAAGAACCGTCCCGCGCCGCTGCCGGATCTCTACGCTTAGAAAAATCGTGTCAGACACCTTTTTCGCAAAAATCGTGTCTGACACGTTTTTGGGCGGAAATGGTGTCTGACACCTTTTTCGGGCGCTCAGGGCGTCCGGTAGCCTTCCTCGAGCAGGCGCCAGCCTTCGGCGTCGAAGCGCGTGCCGGTCTCGAGCGCGACCTTGCGCAGCGAGCGCTCGAGGCGGGCGAGCCCCGCATCGCGCCAGCCGCCCGGTTCGCGCAGCCGCGCGTTGTCGAAGTCCACGAGAAACACGCGCCCGTCGGCACCGAGAAGGATGTTGTGCGCCGTCAGGTCGGGATGGTCGACGCCGCGGTCGTGGAACGCCCG
The DNA here is from genome assembly GCA_036381015.1 of Gammaproteobacteria bacterium. NCBI lineage: Bacteria > Pseudomonadati > Pseudomonadota > Gammaproteobacteria > Gammaproteobacteria bacterium. The sequence continues at coordinate 216,934 of DASVDR010000008.1, read as the reverse complement.
CAGCATGCGCCCGATGCTGCGCCAGCGCTCGGCGACGGGCGTGCCGTCGTGCAGCAGCGCCGACAACGGCCTCGTGTCCGGCAGGTATGCCGTGATGATGTCGGCGCGGTAGATCAAGCCTTCGCGACGAACGCGCGCCGCGACGGGGCGCGGCGCGGGCAATCCGGCCGCGTGCAGCCGGGCGAGCAGGCGCCACTCGCGGAACGATCGCGTCCGCTCGAGCCCCGTCCAGAGGTAATGGTCGTCGATGAAGCGGGCGACGATCCCGCCGCGGCGGTAGTGGCGCAGCACCCATTTCTCGTCGCCTCGATCGAGCACGAGGACCGATCCCCGCCCGGTCCGCTCGTCCAGGCGGCGGCCCTCGCGCTGCCAGTAGGCCTCGTCGAAGAGGCGCCTTGCGTCGGGCTCGCTCAAGCCCGCGTCGCGCAGGATCGCCTCGCCCGCGCTCTCGACCGTGCGCCCGTCGATCACGCCCGACGGTCCCCCGCTCGCGCTCCGCGGCCGGCAGCCGGTTCGCCGCCCGCGGTCGTTCCGCCGCCGGCAGTCGTGCCGCCGCCCGGGATCATGCCGCCGCCGGCAGGCCGTTCGCCGCGCAGCGGGCCGACCGTCCGGCCGAAAGGCGCGCTCTCGCCGGCCGGGCCGGTTCGTCCTCGGCCGCCCAACGCCGCGACGGCCGCGTCGAAAACCGCGTCGGCCGAAATGTCCCGCAGGCACCGCAGATGCTTGAGCGGGCAGCGGCGCTCGAAGCACGGGCTGCAGTCGAGGCCGAGGCGGACGATCGTTCTCGCCGCGGTCAGCGGCGGCGTGAAGTCCGGGCTCGAAGACCCGAAGATCGCGACGACGTGCGTGCCGACGGCCGCCGCGACGTGCATCAGACCGGAGTCGTTCGTCACCGCGACCGGCGCGGCCGCGAGCACGTCCACCGCCTCGTCGAGGGTCGTCGCGCCGCAGAGATTGCGCACGCTCGCGGGCGCCGCGGACGCGATGCGCTCCCCTATGGGCCGCTCCTTCGCGGACCCGAGCACCCAAATCTCGAGCCCCGCCGCCGCGAGACGGGCCGCCACGTCGGCATAGCGCTCGACCGGCCACTGCTTCGCGGGACCGTATTCCGCGCCCGGCATCATCGCGACGCCGTCGCGTTCGCCGGACAACCCGAGCCGCGCGGCGAGCGCGCTGAAAGACTCCTTGCGCGCTTCGAGCGCCGGCGGCTCGATCTCCGCCGGCAAGGCCTCGCCGGGCTCGAGGCCGAGCGCGACGAAGCGCTTGACGGTCTGATCGAGGCGCTCGGGATCGAACGGCCGGACGTCGTTGATCAGGCCGTAGCGGGCCTCGCCGCGAAAGCCCGTGCGCACCGGAACGGACGCGAAGAATGGCACGAGCGCCGACTTCAGCGATCGCGGCAGCACGATCGCCCGGCCGTAGCCTTCGCGGCGCAGCCTCCGCCCGAGGCGAAAGCGCGCACCGAGCGCGAGCTCGCCGTGGCCGGCGGAAAGCTCCACCGCGCGCGCGACCTCGGGCATGCGCTCGAGGATCGGCAGGGACCAGCGCGGGGCGACGACGTGGATCTCCGCGCCGTCGTGCCGGCGGCGCAGCAGCTTATACAGCGATTGCGCCATCACCATGTCGCCGACCCAGGACGGGCCGACCACGAGGATCTTCGAAAGGCCGGTCACGGACGGCGGCCGAGGACGTCCAGATAGGCGGGCACGCCGGCATCGACGCCTCGGAATTCCCCGGCGTACCCGGCGCGCCGCAGCGCGGCGAGGTCCGCTTCCGTGAAGCTCTGGTAGCGGCTCTTCAGCTCCTCCGGGAACGGCACGTATTCGATTTCGCCTTCCCCGTGCCAGGCGATCACGGCCCGCGCGACCTCGTTGAACGTGGCGGCACGACCCGTCCCGACATTGAAGACGCCGGAGACTTCCGGATGGTCGAGGAGCCAAAGGTTGACGGCGACGACGTCGTCGACGTGCACGAAGTCGCGCCGCTGCTCGCCGGCCGCGTAGCCGTCGTATGCACCGAAGAGTCGCGCGCGGCCGTCCTCCATGACCTCATGGTGGAGGTGATAGACGATGCTCGCCATGCGTCCCTTGTGCGCCTCTCCGGGTCCGTACACGTTGAAATACCGCAGGCCGGCGACCTGCGACGAGGCCGTGGCCAGCCGCCGCCGGACGTGGCGGTCGAATACGAGCTTCGACCACCCGTAGACGTTCAGCGGGCGCTCGGCCACGGCGTCGTTCTCGGCGAACGTCCGGCTCGTCCCGTACACCGCGGCGGACGAGGCGTAGATCAGCGGCACGCGCTCGGCGAGGCAGTAGTCGAGGACCTCGACGGAGTAGCGGTAGTTCGCGTCCATCATGAGGCGGCCGTTCCATTCGGTCGTCACGGCGCACGCGCCCTGGTGAAACACGGCGCGCGGTTTCGGGGCACCCGGACGGCGCAGCCGATCGAAGAGCGCGTCCTTGTCCCAGTAATCCGCGATCTCGCGGCCGACGAGGTTCGCGAACTTGCGCCCGTCGGTGAGGTCGTCGACGACGACGATCTCCGTCTCGCCGCGCGCGTTCAGCCCGCCGACGAGATTGCTGCCGATGAAGCCTGCCCCGCCCGTGACGACGATCACGCCGCAGCTCCGTGCTCGGGCACGAGATCGGGGATCAGATCGCGGTACAGCTCGAGGTATCGCCGCGTCATGATCTCCGGCTGGTATTCGCGGGCGCGCTCCGGATTGGCGCGCGCCATAGCATCGCGCAACGCCCGGTCCGAGCACAAGCGAGCGATCGCGGCGGCGAGCGCCTCGGCGTCGTCCTCCGGAACGAGCAGGCCGTTCACACCGTCGACGATCAGATCCGGAATGCCGCCGACGGCCGTCGCGACGATCGGCAAACCGAACTGCATCGCATCGATCAGAATCGAGCCCAAACCCTCGCGCTTCGACGGCAGCGCGAACACGTCGAACGCGGCGAGGTAGTCGCCGACGTTCTCCGCCCAGCCGGTGAACGTCATGTTCGACAGCCCGGATGCGGCCTCGATGATGCGGCGCTCGTCGCGGCCGGAGCCGACGACGACGAAGTGGATCCGCGGATGCGTGCGCTCGAGCGCCGCCGCAGCCGCAACCAGCGTGAGCTGCCCCTTGTGAGCGATGTCGAGCGCGGCGATGTGGCCGACGAGAAACATGCCCGGGAACCGCTCGCGATACGCACGCACCCAGTCGGGATCGCTCGAGATCGGGCTCGCGGCGCTCGGGATCTTGCACACCCGAATCGCCGGGTCGTAGCCCGCGAGGCTCGCGATCACGGCGTCGGAAAGCGCCGCGACGCCGGCCGCGCGGCGGTACATCGCGCGCGTGAAGCGGTCGCGTTTCGGCACGTTGTCGACGCGGCGCGTGATCACGTACGGCGTGCCGGACAGCCAGTGGCGCACGAGCGCGGCCTGCGCGCCTCCGGTCTCGTGCGCGTGCACGAGCACCGCTCCGGCGGCCGCGCGGGCGGCCGAAAGCCGCCCGCGGACGCCCCGCACGCTGACGCCGGGGACGTCGGCGAGCCGGGCGGCCAGAGGGCGGCCCTCCCGGACGATCGCGCGCTGGCGCGGAAGGTGCTCGGCAAGGCCGCGGATCAGCAGCTCCGTTTGCCGCTCACCGCCCCGGAAGGTGTGCGCCAGGTTGATGTGGCACAGGATGCGCTCCATGCGCCCCTACGGCTTCGACGTTCCGTCGATCAATCCGCGACGAGCCGGTAGCTCGCGCTGCAATAAGGACACTTCGCCTCGCCCGTCGCCTCGATCGGCAGATACACCTTCGGATGCGAGTTCCAGAGATACATCTCGGGCAGAGGGCAATGGAGCGGAAGGTCGTCGGGCGTGACCGTGTACACCCGCTCCGCGTTCGGGGGCTGCAGATTCTCGTCCACTCTGCCGTGACGCTCGCGCACCGCTCGGTTCTCCTGGCCTTCGGGAGCTGCGGATTATACAGACGCGCGGCCGGGAGCCCCGCCCTCCCCGCATCGCGCAGCCCCGCTCAGCCGAAAACTTCCTCCCAGCAGGCCGTCACGAAGGCCCGCACGTCCGCGAGCTCCTCAGCGGAGACGACGCGGCCGCGCTCGTCGAGCGCGAGCTCGTGCAGGCGGCGGCGAAGCGCGAGGTAGGCGCTCGTGAGCCTCTCGGCGCGCTCGGCCGGGACGAGCCCGGCCGCCTCGAGCGCCTCGATTTGACGCACGTTGTCGGGGTACTCGACCAGCGCCGGAAACTCCGGCGCGTGCCGCAGCACCAGGTAGTCGACGAGGAACTCGACGTCCGTCAGGCCGCCCGGATCCTGCTTCAGATCGAACTCGCCGTCGCGGCTTTGCGAAAGCTCGGCGCGCATCCGCGCACGCATGCCGGCGATCTCCTCCTTCAGCCGCGCGCGGTTCACGTGGCCGACGAGGATCTCGCGGCGCTCGCGCTCGAAGGCGTCGCGAATCGATCGCGAGCCCGCGAGCGACCGGCTGCGAAGCAGCGCCTGATGCTCCCAGACCCAGGCCTCGGTTCGCTGGTAGCGCCGGAAGCTCTCGAGGCTCGCGACCATCAAGCCCGCGCGTCCGCTCGGCCGCAGCCTCGTGTCGACCTCGTAGAGGCGCCCGGAGCTCGTCTGAATCGTCAGGAAGTGAATCAGCCGCTGGACGAGCCGCGAAAAGAAGCGCGTGTTGTCGAGGGGCCGATCGCCGCTCGTCTCCTGGTGCGAGCCCGACGAGTCGTGCAGGAACACGAGGTCGAGGTCGGACGCATAGCCGAGCTCGAGACCGCCGAGCTTTCCGTAGCCGATGACGGCGAAGCCCGCCTCGCGCAGGTTCGGCGGCTCGCCGTACATCGGCCGGCCGTGCTTCGCCGTGAGCTCGCGCCAGGCCATATCGAGCGCGAGCTCGAGCACGAGCTCGGCGATGTCCGTCAAGCGATCGCTGACCTTCATCAGCGGCAGATGCCCGAGGCGGTCGGCGATCGCGACGCGGAACACGGCCGTGCGCTGGAACTGCCGCATCGCCTCGAGCCGCGCTTCCACGTCGTCGCCGGCGCGGGCGAGGCGCTGCTCGAGCATCTTCGCGAGCTCCGGGCGGCTCGGCGGCGTGTCGAAGATCCGCGCGTCGAGCAGCTCGTCGAGCAACAGCGGATGCTCCGCGATCTGCCGCGCGAACAGCGCGCTCTGCGCGGCCAGCGTGACGAGGCGCTCGAGCGCGGGCGGGTTCTCGTTCAGCAGCGCGAGGTAGGCGCTGCGGCGGCAGATCGCCCGGTAGACCGAGAAGACGCGGGCGAGCGCCGCGTCGGGATTCGCCGCGCGAGCCGCGAGCGGGATCGTTCGGACGACCGCCGCCGCGAGGCGGCGCCGGCTCTGCTCGTCCATCCGCCGATAGAGGCTCCCCTCGCGCAGCGCCGCGAGCTGCCGCTCGGTCTCCTCGCGGCCGGCGAGCGGGGTACCGGCGACGAGCGCCGCGTAGTCGCGCGCGTCCCACGCCTCGATCGCGGTTTCGAACGCGGCGTCCGCGCCCGCCGCGCGGTCGCCGCGGCCGTCCCACGCGACGCGGTCGAACACGGCCTCGACCGCACGGCGGTGACGATCGAGCCCTGCCGCGAAGTGCGCCCAATCGGCCTCCCCGAGCGCGTAGGCGAGGCGCGCGCGCGTCTCGCCGTCCGCCGGCAGCGCATGGGTCTGCCGGTCGTCCATCGCCTGCAGGCGGTTCTCGACCGTCCGGAGAAACGCGTACGCGCGCGCGAGCTGCTCGACGCCCTCGTGGCCGATGCCCCGCTCGTCCGCCAGCCGCGGCAGCGCCTCGAGCAGCGACGGCGTGCGCAGCAGCGGATCGCGGCCGCCGCGCACGAGCTGAAACGCCTGCACCACGAACTCGATCTCGCGAATACCTCCCGGGCCGAGCTTGATGTCGTCGGCCAGATCCTTGCGCGTCACGTCCTGGCTGATCAGGCGCTTCATGTGCCGCAACGCATCGAAGACGCCGTAGTCGAGGTATCGGCGGTACACGTACGGCGTCAGGATCTCGTCGAAGAGCACCGGGGCGTAACGCTCGCCCGTGACGAGTCGCGCCTTCACATAGGCATAGCGCTCCCAATCGCGCGCGTGTTGCACGAGGTAGGACTCGAACGCCGAGACGCCGACGACCAGCGGGCCGCTCTGACCGAACGGGCGCAACCGCGTGTCGACGCGCAGCACGTAGCCGTCGTCCGTGGGCTGGTCGAGGAGGCGGATCAGGTGCTGCGCGAGCCGCCGGTAGTAGCCCTCGACGTCCCCCCCGCCTTCGAGCACGGCGTCGTCGGGCCGAAGGAACACGAGGTCGACGTCGGACGAGAAGTTGAGCTCGCGGCCGCCGAGCTTGCCCATAGCGACGACGAGCAGCGGCGCGGCCTCGCCCGTCTCGTCGACCGGCACGCCGAGCCGCGGCGCGAGGCGCTCGGCGGCGTTCGCGAGGGCGCTGCGGATCAGCGCGTCCGCGAGCGTCGAGAGATCCGCGAGGCTTTGCTCGACGCTGCTCGCGCCCGTGAGATCGCGCCAAGCCAGGCGCGCCGCTTCCACGCTGCGCACGCGCCGCAGGCGCGCCATGGCCTCGGCTTCGCTCAGGCCCTCGAGGCTCAGGCGCGCGGCGAGCGTGCCGGCGTCGAGATCGGCCGGGTCGGCAAGCCGCTCGGCGAGCGCGTCGGGCTGGCGCTCGAGAACGCCGAGCACGAAGTCGCTGACGACGCCGACCCGGGCCGCGTCATCGCGAAGCGCGGCGGGCAGCCCCGCGACGCGCTCGGCTGCGCGGCGGTAGCGTGCGGAGAGGAGCGGCGGCAGGTCCAGCGAGGTCACGGCTGTCGAAGCGCTGTGGGGACCGCGGCGCGCGGCGGCGCCCTTTGCGCCCGCCGGCGCCCGCCGCGCGAGGGCCTCGGCGCGCGCATGCCGGGCTCACTCCCATCCGGACGAGCCGCCGAGCGGCATGGCCTCGAACACGGCTTCTACCGCATGAATTTGCCCGCCGTAAACCTTGAACGCCTCGAACGTGACCAGTGACTGCCCGGCATTGCTCGGCCCCGGAAGCGATCCCCGTCCGAAATCGAGCCGCAGCAGCACGGTGCCGTTCTCCTCGTCCACCGCGACGACGCGCTCCTCGACGTCGGGCAGGGTCGGGATCTGCTGCGTCCGGAGGTTCTCGCAGCTCGGCGGCCTGAACGTGCATCCGGGGCCGGCCATCCTGACGCCGTTCTCGAGCCGATAGGCGCCCGGCGCGAACGGGACGTCGGCGGTGACGAAGCTTCCGGCGCGCAGGCCCGCCGGATAGCGCAACGCGATCTCGAGGATCTCGTCGCGGGACATGCGCTCCGACTCGGGCGGAAACGTCGTCATCGCGGCCGAGGGCTCTGCCAGCGCGTCGGGCGCGAAGAGCACGCCCTCCTCGGCGTTGCGCACGACCATCGTCTCGATCTCGGTGATCGCGCGGTCGACGACGCGCAGCCGGGCCGCGAAGAGCACCGGCTCGCCCTGCTCCTCCATGACCGCGTGCACGGCCACGGTGCCGGCGGGAACGTCGACGAAGTCGACGCGATACGGCCGGAGCTTCGATGCCGTTTTCCAGAAGCCTTCGCCGATCGGCATCTCCCCCGCGTCTTCCGTGAAGCGCGCGTCGTCGGCGAGCGGCGCGATCGACGGGTCGTGCTCGACGAGCGAGCGCAGATAGCGCGACATCGCGTCGACGAGGCAGGCACGGTCGCACGCGTCGCCGTCCTCGGCAGCGGCGCCGGTGAAGATCGACGAGATCGACGCGAGCAGCGAAACGGCGAGAGCGACCTTCACGGCGCGCATGCGGATGTCTCCCGAGTGGCCCTTGCGAACGATCGGAATGGTACTGCACCTCGTTCCGGTGCACATCGCGCGCGGGCCCGCTCCCCGGAGAAGCCGCCGCAAGCGGTCGCGGGCATCAGCGGCAGCACACGGGCTCGGAGACGGAAAAGCCCCGCGCGAGGCGGGGCTTTCCGTGGATCGAAGAGACTCGAGAGACGCTTACATCATGCCGCCCATGTCGTGCGGCATGCCGGCGCCCTCCTTCTCCTCCTTCGGCTGCTCGGCGATCATCGCCTCGGTGGTCAGCAACAGACCGGCGACGGACGCGGCGTTCTGGAGCGCGAGCCGCGTGACCTTCGTCGGGTCGATGATGCCGAACTCGACCATGTCGCCGTACTCGCCCGTGGCCGCGTTGAAGCCGTAGTTGCCCTTGCCGGCCACGACCGCGTTCAGCACGACGGCGGGATCGGCCCCGGCGTTCGCGACGATCTGACGGAGCGGCTCCTCGGCCGCGCGGCGCAGGATGTTGAGGCCGACGTTCTGGTCGTCGTTCGCGCCCGTGAGCTTCTCGATGCCCTTGACCGCGCGGACCAGCGCCACGCCGCCGCCGGGCACGACGCCTTCCTCGACGGCCGCACGCGTCGCATGCAGGGCGTCCTCGACGCGGGCCTTCTTCTCCTTCATCTCGACCTCGGTGGCCGCACCGACGCGGATCACCGCAACGCCGCCCGCGAGCTTCGCGACACGCTCCTGGAGCTTCTCGCGGTCGTAGTCGGACGTCGACTCCTCGATCTCCTTGTTGATCTGGTCGACCCGCGCCTTGATGTCCTCCGTGCGCCCGGCGCCGTCGATGATGGTCGTGTTCTCCTTCGAGACCTGCACCTTCTTCGCTTCGCCGAGATCCTCGAGGCCCGCCTTCTCGAGCGCCAGACCGACCTCCTCGGAGATCACCTGGCCGCCGGTCAGGATCGCGATGTCCTGGAGCATGGCCTTACGCCGATCGCCGAAGCCGGGGGCCTTCACCGCCGCGACCTTCACGATGCCACGGATGTTGTTCACGACCAGCGTGGCGAGCGCCTCGCCCTCGACGTCCTCGGCGATGACGAGGAGCGGCCGGCCGGACTTCGCAATGGCCTCGAGCAACGGCAGCAGATCGCGAATGTTCGAGATCTTCTTGTCGTGGATCAGGATGTAAGGGTTCTCGAGCTCGGCCGACTGGCTCTGCTGATTGTTGATGAAGTAAGGCGAGAGATAGCCGCGGTCGAACTGCATGCCCTCGACGACCTCGAGCTCGTTCTCCAACCCCGAGCCTTCCTCGACCGTGATCACGCCTTCCTTGCCGACCTTGCCCATCGCCTCGGCGATGATCTTGCCGATCTCCTCGTCGGCGTTCGCCGAGATCGTGCCGACCTGCGCGATCGACTTGTCGTCCTCGCACGGCTTCGAGAGCTTCTTCAGCTCCTCGACGAGGGCGGCCGTGCCCTTGTCGATGCCGCGCTTGAGATCCATCGGGTTGAAGCCGGCCGCGACCTGCTTCAGGCCCTCGCGCAGGATGGCTTGGGCGAGCACCGTTGCGGTCGTGGTGCCGTCGCCGGCCGCATCGGACGTCTGCGAGGCCACTTCCTTGACCATCTGCACGCCCATGTTCTCGAACTTGTCCTCGAGCTCGACCTCCTTCGCGACGGACACGCCGTCCTTCGTGACGGTGGGGGCGCCGAAGCTCTTCTCGAGCACGACGTTGCGGCCCTTCGGGCCGAGCGTGACCTTGACGGCGTTGGCCAGCACGTTCACGCCGCGCAGCATCCGCTGCCGCGCTTCGTCGGAAAATCTGACTTCCTTAGGAGTCGCCATGAATCAGTCTCCGTGCTTTGGTGATTTGTGTTTCGATCGTGTGCCGAATCGCGGGCGGCTCAGCCTTCGATGACGGCCATGACGTCGTCCTCGCGCATGACCAGCAACTCTTCGCCCTCGACCTTGACCTCGGTGCCCGAATACTTGCCGAAGAGCACCTTGTCGCCCTTCTTCAGCTCGAGCTTGCGAACCTCGCCGTTCTCCAAAATCTTGCCCTGCCCGACAGCGATCACTTCGCCCCGAATCGGCTTTTCCGCGGCCGTGTCCGGGATCACGATCCCGCCGGGCGACGTGCGCTCTTCTTCGGTCCTCTTGATGACGACACGATCGTGTAAAGGACGCAGCTTCATGGAGTTCTCCCTCTAAGCCTTTGGTATGGAACGAAAATTGATCGGCCGGATCGGTCGTTAGCACTCGGCCGCATGGAGTGCTAATCATAGGACGGGCCGCGCGGATTTCAAGAGTGCCGACGCGCGTCATGACAGCGCGTGCGGCCCGCGGCTATCCTGTGCCGGTCCGTCGAGACGCTCCGGCGCCGCCGGCGTTACGGGCGGTCTGCCGGTTCGGCACACTCGAGGAACGAGCTTGCGATCCGAGTCAATGCTGGTATTGACGACCTGCGGCGGCCCCGCGGATGCCGAGCGCATCGCCTCCGCGCTCGTCGAGCGGCGGCTCGCGGCCTGCGTCAACGCCGTGAATGGCATCGTATCGACATACCGCTGGCAGGGGAAGGTCGCGCGCGAAACCGAGAGCCTGCTGCTGATCAAGACGACGAGCGACCGGTACGCGGCCCTCGAGGAGGCGATCCGCGAGACGTCGACCTATGAACTCCCCGAGGTCCTCGCGGTCCGAGTGGCGGGCGGCCTCGGCGAATATCTCGACTGGATCGCCGCGTCCGTGCAACGGGATTCCGAATAGATGCGACGCCTTCGCACACTTCTCGCCGCGGCAGCAGCCCTGGCCGCCTTCGCGGCCCTCGTCGCGCCGCCGCGCTTCGCGCCGGCCGTCGCGCAGGACGTCCTCCGGCCCGAGCGCGCTTACCCGTACACCGCCGAGGCCGAAGGCGGCCGCCTGCGCGTTCGGTTCGACATCCTCGACGGCTACTACCTCTACCGGGCGAAATTCAGCTTCGAAACGTCGACGCCGGGCGTGTCCCTCGGCGCTCCCGAGTTTCCAGAAGGCGAGATTCACTCGGACGAGTTCTTCGGCGAGCAGGAGATCTACCGCGGAGCGTTCGAGATCTCGATTCCGTATACGCTGACCGCGGACGTCGATGAGTTCGTCCTCGAGATGGGCCTCCAGGGCTGCGCGGACATCGGCCTGTGCTACCCGCCGCAGCACTGGTCGCGCGACGTCGAGCTCCCCGGCGAAGGCCTCGGCGGCGCCCTGTCGAGTCTCTTCTCCCCCGAGCCGGACGCGCTCCTGCCCGTCGATCAGGCGTTCGTGATGAATGCGCGCTTCGACGGACCGAACGAGCTCGTCGTCGGCTGGCAGATCGCCCCGGGTTACTACCTTTATCGGGACAAGTTCGAGATCTCGGCCGTGGGCGACATCGAGCTCGGCGAGCCGGAGCTGCCCGAAGGCGTCGCGCATTCCGACGAGAATTTCGGCGACGTCCGCGTTTTCTACGACTACGTCGAGGCGACCGTGCCGTTCGCCCGGGCCGGTCCGAACGAGATCCCGGTCGAGGTCCGCGCCCGCTTCCAGGGCTGCCGCGAGAACAGCATCTGCTACCCGCCCACCGAGCAGACGATGTCGCTGATCCTGCCGGCGACGAGCGAGTTCGCCGTATCGGATGAACCACCGGGGTCGAGCGCCGCACCGGTCTCCGAGCAGGACCGGCTCGCGGCGCTGATCCTCGGCGGATCATGGCTCGCGGTCGGCGGGGCGTTCTTCGGGTTCGGCCTGCTGCTCGCGTTCACGCCGTGCGTGCTGCCGATGGTCCCGATCCTGTCCGGCATCATCGTCGGCCAGGGCGGGCAGACGTCGGCCGGGCGCGGCTTCGCGCTGTCGCTCACGTACGTGCTGGGCATGGCGGTGACCTACACCGTCGCGGGAGCGCTGGCCGCGCTCGCGGGCGAGCAGGCCCAGGCGATCTTCCAGAAGCCGTGGATCATCTCGCTGTTCGCCGGGTTCTTCGTGCTTCTCGCGCTCTCGATGTTCGGCGTGTTCAATCTTCAGATGCCGGCGGCCGTGCAGACGCGGCTCGCGAGCCTCGCGAATCGGCAGAAGGCCGGCACGTTCGTCGGCACCGGCATCATGGGCGCGCTGTCGGCGCTGATCGTCACCACGTGCGTCGCGCCGCCGCTGTTCGCGGCGCTGGCCGTGATCGGCCAAAGCGGCGACGTCGCGCGCGGCGCCGGCGCGCTGTTCGCGCTGAGCCTCGGCATGGGCGCGCCGCTGCTCGTCGTCGGCGCGTCGGCCGGCAAGCTGCTGCCGAAGGCCGGGCCGTGGATGAACACGGTGAAGGCGGCCTTCGGCGTCATGCTGCTCGGCCTCGCGCTGTGGATGATGGAGCGCGTGCTGCCCGGGACCGTCGTCCTCGTGCTCTGGGCGCTGCTCGTGTTCCTGACCGGCGTGTTCCTCGGCGCGTTCGAGCCGTTGCCGCCCGAGCCCTCGCCCATCCGGCGGCTCGCGAAGGGGCTCGGCGTTCTCGCGTGCCTCTACGGCGCACTGATGCTGATCGGCGCGACGCTCGGCGGCGAGGATCCGCTGCGGCCGATCCCGCGCGGCGGCCTGCTCGCCCGCAGCGCGGCGCCCGCGGCGCCGGCACTCGAGTTCCGCCCGGTCGAGTCCGTTGCGGCGCTCGAATCCGCGCTCGCCGCCGCGCGGGAAGCCGGGCGGCCCGTCATGGTCGACTTCACGGCCGACTGGTGCGTGTCGTGCAAGGAGATGGAGAAGTACACCTTCCCGGATCCGGCCGTCGTCGCGGCGCTCGAGCCGTTCACGCTCCTGCGCGCCGACGTCACGGCGAACGACGCCGACGACAAGGCGCTGCTCGAGTACTTCGGCAGCTTCGGCCCGCCGACGATCGCGTTCTTCGACGACTCGGGACGGCCGCAGGAGCGGTACAAGCTCGTCGGCTTCGTGCCCGCGGACGACTTCGCCGCGCACGTCGAGCGCGTCGCGGCCCTTTGACGCGCGTCCCAACTCGCGCCGCGCGGGGCGGGTTGCGCGCCGCCTCTTTCAAACCGCGCCAAAAGCGGGCACGATGACCGGCGGAATGCGCAAGTTGGCGAAACCCACGCTGGTCACGCTCGCCCTGAGCGGCGCGGCCGTTCTCGGCTATCTCGCATACCGCGTCACGCTGCACGCGCCGAGCGGCGACGATCCGGCCGCCGACACCGCTCCCGCCGGGCTGCGCGACACACTGCCGAGCTTCACGCTCGAGAACCTCGACGGCGAGCAGCAGTCGATTCGAAGCTGGCCCGGGAAGCCGCTCGTGGTGAATTTCTGGGCCACGTGGTGCGCGCCGTGCTTGCGCGAGATCCCGATGCTCAAGACGTTTCAGGAGGCCAATCCGTGGCTCACCGTCGTCGGGATCGCGGTCGACCGTGAGGAGCCCGTCCGAGCTTTCGCCGAGGACATGGACTTCAACTATCCGATCCTGATGGGCGAGGCCGACGCGGTGAATGCCGCTGCGAGCTTCGGCGTGGAATTCGTCGCGCTGCCGTTCACGATCTTCACGGACGCCGAAGGGCGAACCCTCGGTGTGCACACCGGCGAGCTGCACCCCGAGCACCTCGACAACCTGCTTGCCGTTCTCGGCGATCTTCGCAGCGGGCGCGCGAGTCTCGAGGACGCCCGCGCGCGGATCGCGGGCACGAGATAAGCGCGGCCAACACAGAAATCTCCGCAACAGCCGCCAACTTCGCCGAAAAACGGGTAAACTTGCCCGTTATTTCCGGGAACGACGATGGCGCGCTTACTCCTGCTGAACGGCCCGAACCTCGGCCTCCTCGGTACGCGGGAGCCCGGCATCTACGGCCGGACGACGCTGGCCGACATCGAAGCGAAGACGAAGGCGCTCGCGGAGGCGGCCGGCCATACGCTCGCGGCCTTCCAGAGCGACGCCGAGCACGAGCTGATCCGCCGCATCCACGCGGCCCGCGGCGAGAACGTGGCCTTTATCCTGTTCAATCCGGCGGCCTTCACGCACACGAGCATCGCGCTGCGGGACGCGCTGCTCGCCGCCGCGATCCCGTTCATCGAGCTGCACCTGTCCAACATCGCGGCGCGCGAGGACTTCCGACGCCGCTCGTATTTTTCGGACATTGCCGTCGGCACCATCGCGGGGTTCGGTCCCGTGAGCTACGAGCTCGCGGTCACGGCCGCCGCGCGTCACCTCGCGCGTGAGGGGGGATAGTGGACATACGGAAGGTCAAAAAGCTGATCGAGCTGTTGGAGGAATCCGGGATCTCGGAGATCGAGATTTCCGAGGGCGAAGAATCGGTGCGGATCAGTCGCTATCCTCACCCGGGAGCGATGGCGTTCGCGCCGCCGCCGGCCGTCCCGCAAGCGCCCGCCGCCGCGCATCCCGAAGCCCCGTCCGAGCCGCCCCCCGAGCCTGCGCCGAAAGGCCATCAAATCACGGCGCCGATGGTCGGCACGTTCTATGCGGCCCCGAGCCCCGGCGCGAAGCCGTTCGTCGAGATCGGCAGCCAAGTCGCACCAGGCGACACGCTCTGCATCATCGAGGCCATGAAGATGATGAACCAGATCGAGTCCGACGTCGCCGGGCGGATCGTCAGCATCCTCGTCGAGAACGGCGATCCCGTCGAGTTCGGTCAGCCGCTTTTCATCGTCGAAGAATAGGCGCCGATGAGATCCTCGACGAACGTGACCGTTCGCGGCGTCCCCGTGCGCCGCGCCGCCTTCGGGCGCGGCGCGGCCGGGGCGCGCAGCGTCGCATCCGGCCGGTAGCGCCCCGATGACACAGCCGAACGCCGGGCCGGTGCTCGACAAAGTGCTGATCGCGAACCGCGGCGAGATCGCGCTGCGGGTGTACCGCGCCTGCCGGGAGCTCGGCATCAAGACCGTCGCGGTGCATTCCACCGCCGACACGGCTTTGAAGCACGTGCTGCTCGCCGACGAGACGGTTTGCATCGGGCCGCCGCCGTCGCCGCAGAGCTATCTCAACATGCCGTCGATCATCGCGGCCGCCGAGGTCACCGATTCGGTCGCGATTCATCCCGGCTACGGCTTCTTGTCCGAGAACGCGGACTTTGCGGAGCGCGTCGAGGAGAGCGGCTTCGTGTTCATCGGCCCGCGCCCGGAGACGATCCGACTGATGGGCGACAAGGTCTCGGCGATCCGCGCGATGCGGGAGGCGGGCGTGCCGTGCGTCCCCGGGTCCGACGGTCCGCTCGGCGACGACGCGGACGAGAACATGCGCCTCGCGCGCGCGCTCGGATACCCCGTCATCATCAAGGCGTCCGGCGGCGGCGGCGGGCGCGGCATGCGCGTCGTGCATAGCGAGGCCGCGCTGCTCAACGCGATCTCGATCACCCGCAACGAGGCCGGGTCCGCGTTCGGCAACGATCAGGTCTACATGGAGAAGTTTCTGGAGCGGCCCCGCCACATCGAGTTCCAGGTGCTCGCCGACAGCCACGGCAACGCGATCCATCTCGGCGAGCGCGACTGCTCGATGCAGCGCCGCCACCAGAAGGTGGTCGAGGAAGCGCCCGCTCCGGGCATCACGCCGGAGCAGCGCCGGGAGATGGGTCAGCTGTGCGTGGAAGCGTGCCGCCGCATCGGATACCGCGGCGCCGGCACCTTCGAGTTCCTCTATCAGGACGGCGAGTTCTACTTCATCGAGATGAACACGCGCATTCAGGTCGAGCATCCGATCACCGAGATGGTCACCGGCATCGATATCGTGAAGGCGCAGCTCCTGATCGCGGCCGGGGAGCCCCTGCGGTTCACGCAGGACGACGTCGAGTGGCGCGGCCACGCGATCGAATGTCGAATCAACGCCGAGGATCCTCGAACGTTCATGCCGTCTCCCGGGACCGTCACGCTGTGGCACGCGCCCGGCGGCCCGGGCATTCGCGTCGACAGCCATCTCTACAGCGGCTACGCGGTGCCGCCTCACTACGATTCGCTGATTGCGAAGCTGATCGCCCACGGCGAGAATCGGGCATCGGCCATCGCGCGCATGACGACGGCGCTGAACGAGATCGTCGTCGACGGTATTCGCACGAACATCCCGCTGCACGAGGAGATCTTCCAGCATGCGGCCTTCAAGGCGGGCGGGACCGACATCCATTACCTCGAGAAGCGCTTGGGCCTGAAGTAGGGTTTCATGGAGTGCCTCGCGAGCAGCTGATCGCGCGCGTCCCGCGAGAGAACGTCCCCGTCGTCGAATCGCTGCTCGAGCTCGCCGGCGCGGAATCGATATCGCTCGAGGATGCGGCGGACGCGCCGCTGCTCGAGCCCGGCCCGGGCGAAACGCCGCTGTGGCCGATCGTGCGCGTGAAGGCGCTGTTCGACCGAGACGCCGACCTCGAGCCGCTCTGCCGCGCGCTCTCCGGATTGATCGCGGATGCGCGCGACATCGTCGTGGCGCCGGCCGAGGACGCGGACTGGCGGGATGCCGCCGCGCGGCGCATCGAGTCGCGCCGCTTCGGCGCGCGTCTTTGGCTCGCGCCGGCCGACGGGGAAACGTGCGCCGACGACGAAGCGGCCGTCGTCCGGCTGCACATGGGACTCGCGTTCGGCACCGGTGAACATCCGACGACGGCGCTATGCCTCGAGTGGCTCGACGCGATGCTGCAGCCCGGCTGCGTGGTCGTCGATTACGGATGCGGCTCGGGCGTGCTCGCCCTCGCAGCGCTGCGCCTCGGCGCCGCGAAGGCCTTCGCGGTCGACAACGATCCGCAGGCGTTGACGGCGACGGCGCGCAACGCCGCGCTGAACGGCTGCGCGGCACGGATGTGGATCGGGCCGCCCGAGGACCTCCCCGCTTTCAGAGCTGACGTGCTGCTTGCGAACATTCTCGCGGGCCCGCTGATCGAGCGGGCCCCGCTTTTCGCCGATCGGCTCGTCGGCAACGGGGCCGCGGTGCTGAGCGGCGTGCTTTCGGCACAGCAGGCGGACGTCATCGCGGCTTACGCGGCCCACTTCGAAGGGTTCGACACGGCCGAGCGCGACGGCTGGGTCCGGATCGTCGCGCGTCGGCGCATCCGCTGTTGACCGATTCGCCGCGCTGCCGGCGCGGTTTGACTATAGAATGCGCCGGGACCGGAGACGCCGATGCTGCTCACTCGCTGTCCCGACTGCGAAACCACGTTCCGAATCACTGCGGACGCGCTGCAAAAGGCGGGCGGGCAAGTGCGCTGCGGCCGCTGCGCGTGCGTGTTCAATGCCTACACCGAGCTTCACCGGCATGACGGCACCGCCCCGGAGGCCGCCGATCCGTCCCCGGAGCCCGCGACCATTGCCGGCGCCGAAGCCGTTCCCACGGACGCCGCGGCGGCTACCCCGGCCGAGCCGCTCCTCGTACCGGGCGCGGAGCCGGCGCCAGGAGCCCGAGCCGCGGCGGCCACACCGGCGCCGGATGATCCTCGCCCCGTGAGCGCGCCGGCCGTGCACCGCCGCGCGGCCGCCGACCCGAAGGCGCCTCCGGGCACGCCGGCACGCGGCCCGTCGGTGCCGCCGCCGGAAGCTCGCGCAGCCGCGTCGGTGCGGAAGCCGTCGCGCGACGTCGTCACGTCGCTGCGGCCGCCGAAGAGCGATTCCTCGGCACTCGACGACATGACGATCGCGAAGGTGATCGCACAGCTCGAGTCGAGCAGCGTCGATGACGACGCGAGCGGGACGTCCGAGGCCGGTGTCACCGGTTCGTCGAGTCTCGACGATCGGGAAGCCGAAGCGATTCTCGAGCGGGAAGCGCCGCGGTGGATTCTTGCAGAACCGGAAACGAAGTCGACGACGCGCCGCTGGGCGGTCGGGTGCGCTCTCGCGCTCGCATTCCTCGCAGCGCAGATCACGCATCACTTTCGTGCCGAGATCGCGGGAACGCAGCTCGTCGGTCCGCTGCTGCAGGACGCGTACGCGATGCTCGGCACGGAGGTCACGCCGAGGTGGAATCTCGATCAGTACGAGATCGTCGATTGGGTCGCCGTCGCCGAGCCGAGCGCGCGAGGCCAAGGCAGCCTGAAGATCGCCGCGCAGATCCGCAACGAAGGACCGCGCGCGCAACCGTTCCCCCACGTGCACGTCCAGCTGAAGGATCGCTGGGAAAATTCCATAGGCAGTCGCATCTTCGCGCCCGACGAATATCTGGGCGAGGACACGCGCGCCGATCTGCTGATGCCTCCCGGCGCGATCACGCGCGCGGAGCTCGACATCGTTGACCCGGGCCCGGACGCCTACGGATTCGAGCTCGACGTTTGCGTCGAAGGTGAAGCGCATGCGCTGCGCTGCGCCGCGGACGCGGTGTTCCGGTAGCGCGCGTTAGAACGCTTCGATATGTCCGGACGGCGTCATCTCCGCGTTCGTTCCATGCTATGATGAGCCGCCCTGAGTCGGTAGTTCTTGCGGCGGTAAGCAGGGGTTAGCATTGTCGAGCTCGGCACCTGGTAGCACATTCCGGGTGAGCGGCTGTTTCACGCGCGATGCGGGGGTCGTCGGCGGCGTGAAGACGGCAAAGCCAAGCGGCACTTCGGTGGGAACACGTTCGGTGGGGAGGACGTCGTGAACGCAACCAGCAGGAAAAAAATCACCAAGAAAAAGGCGAAGAAGCCGGCCGCGGCCACCGCGCAGGTGAGCGCACGCATCAAGCCGCTGAGCGCGCTCACGGACGAAGCACTGAAGAGCTATTTCGCAAGCCTGAACGGGCACAAGCCGGGCGACCTGTATCAACTCGTGATCGGCGAGGTCGAGAAGCCTCTGTTCAAGGCGGTATTGAATTACACGAAGGGCAACCAGAGCCGCGCGGCCGAGATCCTCGGCATCAACCGCGGCACGCTTCGCAAGAAGCTCAAGAGCTACGAGCTGGGGGGCGACTGACGGCTCGATGACGGAAAAGCGCCGCGCCCTGCTCAGCGTTTCCGACAAGCAAGGCATCGTCTCGTTCGCGAAGTCGCTCGCCGAGCTTTCCTTCGAGATCGTGTCCACGGGCGGGACCGCCCGCACCCTGCGCGACGCCGGCGTCCCCGTCGTCGACGTGGCCGACGTCACCGGCTTTCCCGAGATCATGGACGGCCGCGTGAAGACGCTGCATCCGCGGATCCACGCGGGTCTCCTCGCGCGCGCCGGCATCGACGACGACGTGCTCGCGCACCACGACATCGCACCGTTCGACCTGCTCGCCGTGAACCTCTATCCCTTCGAGCGCGTCGCCGCCGACCGGGAAAAGACCTTCGCCGACGCGATCGAGAACATCGACATCGGCGGGCCCGCGATGATCCGCGCGGCGGCGAAGAACCACGAGCGGGTCACCGTGATCGTCGACGCGGACGACTACGACGCCGTGATCGAAGCTTATCGATCCGGAGGTCCGAGCGCGGAGCTGATGCGCCGGCTCGCGGTCAAGGCCTTCGCGCATACGTCGCGTTACGATGCGGCAATAAGCCGCTTTCTCGCCGGCCGAGCGGGCACGCCGGAGACGCTTCCCGATCGTCTGGTGCTCGCGTGGAACAAGGCCGCGGCGCTCCGTTACGGCGAGAACCCGCACCAGCGCGCTGCACTTTATGTCGGCGCCGTGCCGAGGCCGGGCTCCGTGGCGCAAGCGACGCAGGTGCAAGGCAAGCCGCTTTCGTACATCAACCTGCTCGACGCCGATGCAGCGATGCAGTGCGCGGCGGCGTTCGACGCGCCCGCGTGCGTGATCGTGAAGCACGCGACGCCATGCGGTGTCGCCGTCGCCGACGGGCCGCTCGCCGCGTATCGGGCCGCTTACGACTGCGATCCGGTATCCGCATTCGGCGGCGTCATTGCCTTCAATCGTCCGCTCGACGAAGCGTGCGCCGCGGAGATCGTCGATCGGCAGCACGTCGACGTGATCGTGGCCCCCGCGGTGGACGACGGCGCGCGCGCCGCGCTCGCGAAAAAGAGCCGGGTACGCGTGATCGCCACGGGTCCCCGCAGCGGCGCAGAGCCCGAGGTGGAGCTTCGCTCGATCGACGGCGGCGTGCTCGTTCAGCAGCGCGATCGCGGCGCGATCACGGCAGCCGACCTGCGTACGGCCACGAAGCGCAGCCCCACGCCGGACGAGCTGCGCGATCTGCTCTTCGCGTGGACGGTGGTGAAGTACGTCAAGTCGAACGCGATCGTCTACGCCCGCGGCGGCCGGACGCTCGGCATCGGGGGCGGCCAGACGAGCCGCGTGATGAGCGCCCAGATCGGCATCACGAAGGCCGGCGAGCGCAATTTCTCGCTGCACGGCGCCGCGATGGCCTCGGACGCCTTCTTCCCGTTCCGGGACGGCATCGACGTCGCGGCGGAGCACGGCGTGAGCGCGGTCATCCAACCGGGCGGCTCGGTGCGCGACGCCGAGGTCATCGCGGCCGCGGACGAGCGCGACATCGCGATGGTCTTCACCGGGATGCGCCATTTCCGACATTGAGGAACGCGTGAAAGTACTCGTCGTAGGCGCCGGCGGGCGCGAGCACGCGATTGCGTGGAAGGCATCTCGGTCGCCGCTCGTCGACGAGGTGCTCGTCGCGCCCGGGAACGCGGGCACGGCGGCCGAGCCGAAGACGCGCAACGTGGACGTGCCGGCCGCGGATGCCGAAGGTTTGCTCGCGCTCGCGCGCCGCGAATCCGTCGCGTTGACGATCGTCGGCCCGGAGCAGCCGCTCGCGGCGGGCCTCGTCGATCGCTTCGAGGCGGCGGGCCTCCGCTGTTTCGGCCCCACTGCGGACGCCGCGCGGCTCGAAGGCTCGAAGGCGTTCGCGAAGGCGTTCCTCGCGCGGCATTCGATCCCGACGGCCGACTATGCGAGCTTCGACGACTACGAGGCCGCGCTCCGGCACGTGCGCGCGCAGAAGCCGCCGATCGTGATCAAGGCGGACGGCCTCGCCGCGGGCAAGGGCGTCGTCGTCGCCCGCACGGCGCATGAAGCGGAAGCCGCCCTTGCGGCCATGCTCCGCGATCGCGCCTTCGGCGAGGCCGGCAGCCGCGTCGTCGTCGAGGAGTTTCTCGAAGGCGAGGAAGCGAGCTTCATCGCGCTCGTCGACGGCACGCGGATCGTGCCCCTCGCGAGCTCCCAGGATCACAAGACGCGCGACGACGGCGATCGCGGGCCGAACACCGGCGGCATGGGCGCGTACTCGCCTGCGCCCGTCGTCACTCCCGCGGTGCACCGCCGCATCATGGACGAGGTGATGACGCCCGCCGTGGAAGGCCTCGCGGCGGACGGCATCCGCTATCGAGGGTTCCTCTACGCCGGGCTCATGATCGATGCGGCCGGCGCGCCGCGCGTCCTCGAGTTCAACTGCCGGCTCGGCGACCCGGAGACGCAGCCGATCCTGTTCCGGCTCGAGAGCGACCTCGTGAAGCTCTGTCTCGGCGCATTCGACGGCACGCTCGGCGCGGAGCCGGTCGTCTGGGACCCGCGCGCGGCCATCGGCGTCGTCATGGCCAGTGCCGGCTATCCCGGCAGCTACCGCAAGGGCCTGCCGATCTCGGGGCTCGACGCGGCGAATACCGAGCTCACGAAGGTCTTCCATGCGGGGACCCGGCTCGCGGACGGCCGGATCGTCACGGACGGAGGCCGCGTGCTGTGCGTCGTCGGCCTCGGTAACGGCGTTCGCGAGGCGCGGGATCGCGCCTACCGTGCGGTAAGTCGAATCGGCTGGGAAGGCGCCTTCTGGCGCCGCGACATCGCGTATCGCGCGCTGGCCCGGGAGGCGGCCGCGTCCTCGGCGGGCGGCTGAGCGAAGCCCGGCTTGCGGCCGGCGGCTCAGCGCTTCATGGCTTCGAAGAACTCGGCGTTCGTCTTCGTATCCTGGAGCTTGCTCAGCAGGAACTCGATGGCGGCAAGCTCGTCCATCGGGTGCAGCACCTTGCGCAGCACCCACATTTTCTGCAGCTCGTCCGGCGACGTGAGAAGCTCTTCCTTGCGGGTGCCCGAGCGGTTGATGTTGATCGCGGGGAAGACGCGCTTCTCGGCGATGCGGCGATCCAGATGGATCTCCATGTTGCCGGTGCCCTTGAACTCCTCGTAGATCACGTCGTCCATCTTCGAGCCCGTGTCGATCAGCGCGGTGGCGATGATCGTGAGGCTTCCGCCCTCCTCGATGTTGCGGGCGGCTCCGAAGAATCGCTTCGGCCGCTGCAGCGCGTTCGCATCGACACCGCCGGTCAGCACCTTGCCCGACGACGGGACCACCGTGTTGTAAGCGCGTGCGAGGCGAGTGATCGAGTCGAGCAGGATCACGACGTCCTGCTTGTGCTCGGTGAGGCGTTTCGCCTTCTCGATGACCATCTCCGCGACCTGCACGTGGCGCGTGGCCGGCTCGTCGAACGTGCTCGAGACGACCTCGCCGCGGACGGTGCGCTCCATCTCGGTGACCTCCTCGGGCCGCTCGTCGATCAGGAGCACGATCAGCCTGCACTCGGGATGGTTGGCCGCGATCGACGCCGCGATGTTCTGCAGCAGCATCGTCTTGCCGGCTTTCGGCGGGGACACGATCAAGCCGCGCTGGCCCTTGCCGATCGGCGCGACCATGTCGATGATCCGCGCCGTCAGATCCTCCGTGCTGCCGTTACCCTGCTCGAGCTTCAGCCGCTCTTTCGGGAACAGCGGCGTTAGATTCTCGAAGAGGACCTTGCTCTTCGCGTTCTCCGGCGCGTCGTGATTGATCTGCCCGACCTTGAGCAGCGCGAAGTACCGCTCGCCGTCCTTGGGCGGACGGATCAAGCCGGAGACCGTGTCTCCGGTGCGTAGATTGAAGCGCCGGATCTGGCTCGGAGAGACGTAAATGTCGTCCGGCCCTGCAAGGTAGGAGCTGTCGGCGGAGCGCAGGAAACCGAAACCGTCCTGCAGAATCTCGAGGACGCCCTCGCCGAAAATGTTCTCGCCGTTCTTGGCGTGGGCTTTGAGGATCGAGAAGATGATGTCCTGCTTGCGGGAGCGGGCGAGATTCTCGAGCCCCATCGACTCGCCGAGCTCCACGAGATCCGCCACTGCGCGCGTCTTGAGCTCGGAAAGATTCATCGCGTTGCGCGAGAGCTCGAATTCGGCGGCGGGAATCACGTCAAGCTCCTCATCGTCGGGAAATTCCTCCCGCACCGCCTTCTTGCGGCGCGAAGCCCGTTTACCATTGCCCTCTCGCGGCTGACGAGAGCCGCTCTTCACGCGGGCGCGTGCTGAATTGCCCAAATAACCCCTCACGGATGTCTACCAAAGGCTCGTTGATGATTCCCGATGTCGTGTTCGTTCCCGGCGGTCAACGCTCGGCTCCGCGCTTCGACTCGGCTCCGAGGTTCGCGTCGATGAAGGCCTGGAGCTGCGACTTCGAGACGGCTCCCACCTGTTGGGCCGCGACGGCCCCGTCACGGAAGAGCAGCAGGGTCGGAATGCCTCGAATGTTGTACTTCGGGGGCGTTTGCGGATTCTCGTCGATGTTCAGCTTCACGACGCGCAGCCGGTCCTCGTACTCGTCGGCGATCGCGTCGAGAACCGGGGCGATCATCTTGCAAGGTCCGCACCACTCGGCCCAGAAGTCGAGCAGCACCGGACGATCCGCGCTCAAGACGTCGCGCTCGAAGGCCGCGTCGCTGGTGTGAATAATCCGATCACTCACGTCGTTAGTCCCTCCGTCCTCGTGTTTCTTGGGACGTTCCGCACCGACCCCGAACCATCACTCCTGGTCGCGGTCCATGGAGGCATATCCGAGTGACGCAGCGCGGCCCGTAGGGCACAATCTGCAGCTGGTCGCTTTTTTCGAGGCTCGCGGGAGTACTGTGGAAATCTGGGAAAGCGAGAGTCCTCGCCCGATGCCTTATTTTGACCCTTTGGTAAGTGAATTTGCAAGCGCTAGAGTCCTCTCGTGAAAACACCGGCCGCGCCGAGCATCTGACCGAGCTGCGCTTCTCGGCACTGCCGCTCGCGCCGGAGATCCAGCAGGGCATCGCCGAGGCGGGGTTTACATATTGCACCCCGATCCAAAGCAAGACGCTGCCGATCGCTCTCGAGGGCCGCGACGTGGCCGGACAGGCGCAAACCGGCACGGGGAAGACCGCCGCCTACCTGATCGCCCTCTACCAGTACCTGCTCCGAAGCGAGCCGCTCGAGGCCCGCGAACCCGGCCCGCGCGCTCTGATCCTCGCCCCGACCCGCGAGCTGGCCGTGCAGATCCACAATGACGCCGCGGTCCTCGGCGCACACCTGCCGTTCTCGCTCGGGCTCGCGTTCGGCGGCACGGATTACGAGAAGCAGAAACGCCACCTCTCCGCGGGCGTGGACGTGCTGATCGGCACGCCCGGGCGCGTAATCGACTTCTTCAAGCAACGCGTGTACGCGTTCCGGCGCGTGCAGGTGGCGGTTCTGGACGAGGCCGACCGCATGTTCGACCTGGGGTTCCTTCGCGACATCCGCTACATCCTGCGGCGCCTGCCGCCGGCCCCGCAACGGCTGAATATGCTCTTTTCGGCCACGTTGTCGTACCGCGTCCTCGAGCTCGCCTACGAGCACATGAACGATCCCGAGCTCGTGCGCATCGAGCCGGACAAGCTCATGGTCGACCGCGTTCGACAAGTGATCTATTTCCCGTCGAATCAGGAGAAGCTGCCGCTGCTGATCACGCTGCTCCGGGAGATGCAAGCCACGCGCACGATGGTGTTCGTGAACACGCGGCGCGAGGCCGACCGGCTACGCGACCATCTCGCGCGGTACGGCATCCAGGCGGCGGCGCTTTCCGGCGACGTGCCGCAGCGCAAGCGCCTGCGGATGCTGCGGGACTTCCAGACCGGGGAGCTGCCGATCCTGATCGCCACGGACGTCGCGTCGCGCGGGCTGCACGTCCCCGACGTGAGCCACGTGTTCAATTACGACCTGCCGCAGGACCCGGAAGACTACGTGCACCGGGTCGGCCGCACGGCGCGGGCCGGCGCGTCCGGGGATGCGATCAGCTTCGGGTGCGAAGACTACGTCGTGTCCCTGCCGGACATCGAAGCCTTCATCGGCCGCAAGATCCCTGTCGCCACCTTCGACCACGAGAAGCTCGCGAAGGTTTCCGAAGAGGTGCCGGCCGGCCCGCCGCGTCCGAAGAGCGGCAGCGGGAGACCGAGGAGCGGCAGCAAGAAACCGCGGGGCGGGCGCGGGGGCAGCCGCCGCTCCGGCCCTCGCCGGCGCGGGCGGGGCGCCGGGGAGTAACTCAAGCCAGGTCGGCGACGCCGTCGACTGCCGGGAAGCCCTCGATGTCGCGCGCCGGGAGCCGCGAATCCGGCCGTCTGATCGCGACCGTGTGGCGCACGCCGAACGCGCGTGCGGTTTCGAGCACGGGCACGCTGTCGTCGACCAGCAGCGTGCGTTCCGGGTCGAACGGCCGGCGCCGTGCGAGCTCCGCCCAGAACTCCGGGCTCTCCTTCGGCGCCGCGAGGTCGTGCGAACACACGACCGTGTCCACGCGACGGTTCAGCTGCGTCTGGGCCGTCTTCACCGAGATCGTCCCGGGGTGGGCGTTCGTCACGACCGCGAGCGGCTTGCCCGCGGCGCGCAGAGCGCGGAGGAACCGGGCCGCGCCCGGCAGATAGCTGATAAGATGCCGGTGGCTCCACTTGAGCGCGGCGATGTCCAGGTCGAGCTCCCGGCTCCAGTGGTCCAGGCAGTACCACTCGAGGCGGCCCGCCAGCTCCGCGGAGCGCCGCGCGACGAGCTCTTTCGCTTCCCCGACGTCGAGGCCGGCGCGGGCCGCATAGTGCGACGGCACGAGCTCGAGCCAGAAGTAGTTGTCGAACGCGAGATCGAGGAGCGTCCCGTCCATATCGAGCAGGACGGTGTCGATGCTTCGCCAAGGCATGGAGGGCGCAAGCTCAGGCATGAGCGCGAATGATACAACGGGCACCGACTACACCGCCCTTCTCGACGAGATCCGAGCCATCGCGCGCGCGGCCGGCGAGGCGGTGCTCGACGTCTACGGGCGCGACTTCGAGGTGGAGACGAAGGAGGACCGGTCGCCGCTCACGGAAGCGGACCGGGCGTCGCATCGGATCATCGTCGACGGCCTGCGGGCGCTGCCGGCGGCACTGCCCGTGCTGTCCGAGGAAGCCGGCGAAGCCGAGCACCGGGACCGGCGCGCCTGGGACCGTTACTGGCTCGTCGATCCGCTCGACGGGACGAAGGAGTTCATCAAGCGCAACGGCGAATTCACGGTCAACATCGCGCTGATCGAGTCTCACCGGCCGATGCTCGGCGCCGTGCTCGCTCCGGCGCTCGGCCGAGAGTACTTCGGCGGGCCGCCGGTCGGCGCATGGCGGGCGAACGGCAGCGGCGCCGCGCACCCGATCCGCGTCTCGCCGGCCGCCGTCCCGGTGCGCGTCGTCGGCAGCCGCAGTCACGCGTCGGGCAGTGCGCTCGATCGATACCTCGACGCGATCGGCCCTCACGTCCTCAAGACGATGGGCAGCTCGCTGAAGATCTGTCTCGTCGCCGAAGGCGAAGCGGACGTCTATCCGCGCTTCGGGCCGACGTCCGAGTGGGATACCGCGGCCGCGCAGGCTGTTCTCGAGGGCGCCGGCGGATGTATGATGGACACCGTCGGCCGGCCGCTCCGTTACAACCTAGAGGACAGCTTGCTGAATCCACATTTCCTGGCTTTTGGTGACCGGACTCGCGACTGGCTGGCACCATTGCAAAGCGACTAGTGGACCGCAACGCCATCACCGACAAGCGCCGAAGCGTCGAGCGACTCAAGCAGTTGCGCCTGGAGCATCAGGACCTGGACCAGGTCATCTCTCGGCTCGTGCACGATCCGTACGTCGATCAGATCATGCTGCGCCGCTTGAAGAAGCGGAAGCTGATGCTGAAAGACATGATCGCGCAGCTCGAGAGCGCCAGAATTCCTGATCTGAACGCGTAGCTCCGCGGCGCAACGCGTCCCAGGGCCGCCGGGGCCGAAACCCGGAGGGGGTCGTCGATCCCGCCGAAGCGGTTCACCCGTTGCGACGCCGCGCAAAGCGGCCGACACCGGGCCACGGTATCATCGGACGGTCATCCATCTCGGCAGGGAGTCCCGGCGTGGACCTGATCGCGGACGTCGGCGCCACGAATACCCGCTGTGCGCTCGTCGACGACAAGGGGAACGTCCTCGCCACCGAGCACTTCAAGAACGAGGACTTCGACGGCCTCGAGCCGGTGCTTCGGGCCTATCTCGCGCGGCGGCGGTCTAGCGATCAGCCCCGGCGGGCGGCGATCGCGATAGCCGCGCCGATCGTCGGCGACGAGGTCGAGATGGTGAACCGCGGCTGGCGGTTCAGCCGCAACGGGCTCGAGTCGGATCTCAAGCTGTCGCAGCTGATCCTCGTCAACGACTTCGCCGCGATCGCCTGGGGCTTGCCGTCGCTCGCGCCGGCCGACATCGTCAAGATCGGCGGCGGCGAGCCGTCCCCCGACGCCCCGCTCGCCACTCTCGGCCCGGGCACGGGCCTCGGCGTCTCCTGCGTCGTCCCGTCCGGCGACGGCTGGATGGTGATCCAGGGCGAGGGCGGCCACGCGACGCTCGCCGCGGCGAACGACGAGGAGGCGCGGGTCATCGAGCTGATCCGCGACGAGCACGGGCACTGCTCGGCCGAGCGCGCTCTTTCAGGCCCGGGGCTCGTGAACCTCTACCAGGCGCTCGGCCGGCTCGCGGGCCGGGGCTCGCCCACGGCCACGCCGCACGACGTCACCGGATTGGCCGAGCAAGGCGAGCCGCTCGCGCGCCGCACGCGGGCGATGTTCTTCGGGATGCTCGGCACCGTGGCGGGCAACCTCGCGTTGACCGTCGGCGCGCGGGGCGGCGTGTACGTCGCCGGCGGCATCGTCCCGAAATTCCTCGACGCCTTTCGCGACTCGGCGTTTCGCGAGCGGTTCGAGGCGAAGGGGCGCTACCGCTGGTACATGGAGCGGATCCCGACGTACGTGATCACGAACCCGCTGCCGGCGTTTCTCGGCCTCCGGCGGCTCCTGGGGTACCGCTGATCTCTTCTCGATCGGCGCCGAGCCAGGGTTGTGCGCCGGCCGCGATTCCAGCGGCGAACGAAGCCGTCAAGCCGTGACCTCGGCCCGCTGGACCTGCGCGGGCGCCTCCTGAGCCGGGACGTCGCGCCGATTGAACACTCTCCCCAGATAGATGCCCGCGGCGGCCCAGACGGCCGCGATCCCGGCTCCGATGCCGGCCATCGCCGCCATACCGAACCCCATGACGTCGGTCAACGCCGCAAACGCGGTGCCCCAAACCGCATCGCCGCCGCGGTAGAGCGCGACGTCGACGACGGGTTTGGCCTTGAACCGCGTCTCGCGATCGACGCTCGTGAACAGCATCTCCCGAGCGGGCCTCGTGACGCCGTAGTTGCCGGCTTGTCTCGTGACTTGCAGCACCAGCAGGACCGTCAGAATCGGCGCGAACGCGAGAATCAGAAGCCCGGCACAAATGATGAAGGGCATCAAAGCCAGCGTCGACGGCATACCGAGCCTGGTGACCAGCCTGCCCGTCACGAAAAGACCGAGACCGAAAGTCAGAATGTTCACGACCGCCGCGAGCGACGCGAGGATCGCCGTGCGCTCCTCGTCCGCATACGGCCGCAGCAGATTCGTTTGCTCGAAGTAGACGAACGAGCTGATCGCGGTGTAGAGCAGGATAAAGGCCCCTATCGTGAGCAAGAACGGATTGGTCACGAAGTCCTTGAAGCCGATCCACCATTTTCCGCCGAGACGCGCCGCGGCGAGGTCGGACTGCACCGTCTCGTTACGCAGATCCGTAACCTTCAAACGCTGGAGGTAGAAGATCAGCGGCGTTGCAGCCGCCAGCATGACCGCTGCGAACAGCATCAAGTTGTCGTTACCGACGTCCCTGACCATGACGGCGGCGACCAAAGGCCCGGCCGCCGCACCGGCGCTCGCGCCGGCGGCGATGAAGGCAAACAGCCGCTTCGACTGCTCCTTGTTGAACAGGTCGGCCATGAAGCTCCAGAACACCGAAAGGTGAAACAGGCTGAACAGGCTGACCCAGACGTAGAAGCACTTGTCGAGCAGCTCGCGATCGGAAACGAGCGCGGCTCCGAAGTAGAAGCCGGCGAAGGTCACGGCATAGAAGATGTAGACGGCCGGGACCAGCAAACGGAACTTGATGCGCGAGCACGCGACCCCGTAGACGGCCACCACCGCCGTGCTCAGGAAGAACTGGATGTTCCAGAGCACCGCGATCTCGGAATCGCTCCAGTTGCTCGCCATCGAGTCGCGGACGGGCCGCAGCGTGTAGTAAGCCGCCATCAGGATGAACACGAATACGAAGGACAGCGTGACGGCGCGTGTCTCGTTCGCCTCGATCATCGTCGCCGACTGGCGGATCCTCGGCGACCGCAGGATGAGCCCCAGCGCGCAGGCGCCGGCGGCGAGGCCGGCCAAGGAGGGGTTCGCGAAATCGAAGAGCGCGCCGAGCGTTGCGCCGCGGAAAAGGGCCAAAGCCTTGTACCCGAGGTAGAGGCCGATGCCGAGCCAGCACAAGGTCTTGATCGGATCCAATTTGCCGCCGCCCGTTGGCGGATTTGTCGTCATCGAGCTCCCCTCATCGCGTACGACGGCCCGGCCGCGCTACGGCCCTTGGCGAATGCTCTAGGTTGTCATAGTCGGGCGCCGAGGAACAACCTGGGCTTCCGGGCGGCGCGCCGAGCGCGGTGGGCCCGCCGGTGGTGCATCCCGCTTCACGCAGGGCTGTGCGCTCCCGATTCAATGCCGGTAGGATAGGATCGACGAGAACGCCTCAGCTGCATAACGAAATCAACTCGGGGGTGCTTTATGGCGCAGACGCACCGGGCTTACGCGCCCGCCGACGTACGCGACATTGCAGTCGTCGGCCACGCGGGCGCGGGGAAGACGACCCTGATCGAGGCCCTGCTCGCGAAGGCCGGCGCGATTCGCGAGCCCGGAAGCGTGGCCAAGGGCAACACGGTTTGCGATTTCAGCGACCAGGAAAAGCGCCTCAAGCATTCTCTCGACGTCGCGATCTGTCACCTGGAGCATCGTGACACTCTCGTCAATCTGCTCGACACCCCGGGCTATCCCGATTTCATCGGCCGGACGATCGCCGTG
This sequence comes from Gammaproteobacteria bacterium, assembly GCA_036381015.1. NCBI lineage: Bacteria > Pseudomonadati > Pseudomonadota > Gammaproteobacteria > Gammaproteobacteria bacterium. The sequence continues at coordinate 187,055 of DASVDR010000008.1, read as the reverse complement.
CTGCCGGCCGTCGATACCGTCGCCGTCGTCGTGAACGCGCAGCTCGGCGTCGAGCTCGTGACGCGGCGGATCATGAGCTATGCCGCGGCGCGACGGCTGTGCCGTCTGATCGTCGTCAACAAGATCGACGCGGAGGGAGCCGACCTCGAAGGCGTGCTCGGCCAGCTCAAGGAGACCTTCGGCGCGCAATGCCTGCCGATCAATCTGCCGGCGCGAAACGGCCAAGCCGTGGCGGACTGCTTTTTCGAGCCGGCGGAGGAGACGCCCGATTTCTCGAGCGTCGAGGCGGCCCACACGGAGATCACGGACCGCGTGATCGAGCTCGACGACGAGCTCATGGAGCTCTACCTCGAGAAAGGCGACGAGATCTCTCTCGAGCAGCTTCACGATCCTTTCGAGCGCGCGCTCCGTCGCGGGCACCTCGTGCCGGTCTGCTTCGTCTCGGCCGAGACGGGAGCGGGGCTGCGCCAGCTGCTGCGCGTATTCACGCAGCTGATGCCGAGCCCGCTCGAAGGGAATCCCCCACAGTTCTACTCGGCCGAGGAAAAAAAACCGGTCGCCATCGACCCGGCCGACGGCGATGCGCATTTCCTCGGTCACGTGTTCAAGGTCACGGTGGACCCGTACGTCGGCCGGCTCGCGTCGTTCCGCGTCCACCAAGGGCGTGTCCGCGCCGGCGATCAGATATTCGTCGGGGACCGTCGCAAGGCCGTGAAGATCGCGCACCTCTACCGCGTGCAAGGCAAGGAGCTCGAGGAGATTCCGCGCGCCGGGGCCGGCGAGTTCTGCGCGGTCGCGAAGATCGACCAGATCCGCTTCGACGACGTGCTGCATTCGAGCCACGACGAGGACGAGGTCCGGCTCGAGTCGGTCGAGCTTCCCCCGCCGATGTACGGTCTCGCGCTCGAGCTCGAGCAGCACGGCCAGGAAAAAAAGCTCTCGGACGCGCTGCACAAGATCACCGCGGAGGATCCGAGCCTCGTCGTGGAGCACAACGCGACCACGAACGAAACGGTGCTGCGCGGCATGGGCGAGCTGCATCTGCGGCTCGTCCTCGAGCGCATCCGGGAGGAGTTCGGCCTGACGTTGCAGACCCGCCCGCCGAAGATCGCGTACCGCGAGACGATCACCCGCAACGCCGAAGGCCACCACCGGCACAAGAAGCAGACCGGCGGCGCGGGTCAGTTCGGCGAGGTGTTCCTCAAGGTCGAGCCCCTCGCGCGGGGGCAGGGCTTCGAGTTTCTGAACGAGGTCGTCGGCGGGGCGATCCCGGGGCAGTTCATCCCGGCCGTCGAGAAGGGCGTGAGGCAGGTGCTGGCCGAAGGTGCGATCGCCGGATACCCGATCGAGGACGTGCGCGTCATCGTGTACGACGGCAAGCATCATCCCGTCGACTCGAAGGAGGTCGCGTTCGTCACGGCAGGCAAGCGCGCTTTCATCGATGCGATCAAGAACGCCGGCCCGATCGTCCTCGAGCCGATCGCGAAGCTCGAGATCACGACGCCGAGTCAGTACGTCGGCGAGATCACCGGCCATCTCTCCGGGATTCGCGGACGCATCAACGGCAACGACTCGCTGGCCCGCGGGCTGACGCGCATTCAGGCGGAGGTGCCGCTCGCGGAGCTCGGCGAGTATCAGACGACGCTGAAGTCGCTGACGGGCGGCGAGGGGTCGTTCACGATGGAGTTCGATCACTACGCCGTCGCGCCGCCGAACGTGCAGAAGCAGCTCGAGAGCCAGTTCAAGCCGTCGGCCGAGGAATAGCGCGGACGGGCGATCCACCGCGGAACGGGCCGGCCGCCGCAAGGCCGCCACGGGCCGGCCTCGTGTTTCCCGGAACGCCGCCGCATCGTCCGTACGAGTCGCGGCGGCGTCCCTGCCACCGGCGTCCCGGAAAACACGAGGCCGGCCCGCAACGCCTGTCGCCGTCGGACGTCGGGTCGGAACGAGCTTGCGGGGGAGGAAAGAACGCCCGACGGCGCGGTAAGACTGCATCGCTGTCGGCTTCCAGGCCAGTGGTACAAACCGAAATGCGCACGGCGCGACGACGGGGACGAAGGGCCGCGTGAGCGAGCGGGCGTGGAGCTTCTGGGTGGATCGCGGCGGGACGTTCACGGACGTCGTCGCACGCGATCCCGACGGCATCGTGCGCTCGCTGAAGCTGCTCTCCGTGAACCCGGAGCGCTACCGCGATGCCGCCGTCGAAGGCATACGCCGGCTCCTCGCCGACGCGCCGGCCGGCGAGCGGCGCGTCGCCGCCGTCCGGATGGGAACGACGGTCGCGACGAACGCCCTCCTCGAGCGCCGCGGCGAGCCGACCGCGCTCGTCGTGACCGCCGGGCTCAAGGATGCGCTGCGTATCGGGACGCAGCAGCGGCCCGAGCTCTTCGCGCTCGACATCAGGCTTCCGGAGATGCTCTATGCCCGCGTCGTGGAGGCGCGGGAGCGCGTGTCGGCGCAGGGCGACGTCGTCGAGCCGCTCGACGCGCAGCGCCTCGCGGCCGATCTCGCGAGCGTGCGGGCGGAAGGCATCGACAGCGTCGCGATCGTGTTGCTCCACGGCTATCGCTATCCCGAGCACGAACGGCAGGCCGGCGAGATCGCGCGTCGCCTCGGGTTCTCGCAAGTCTCGCTGTCGCACGAGACGATCCCGCTGATGAAGCTGATCCCGCGCGGCGACACCACGCTCGTCGACGCGTACCTGTCGCCGATCTTGCGGCGCTACGTCGCGTCGCTGCGCGACGGCCTCGACGCGCTGCTCGGGGCCGGAGCGCCGCTCTCGTTCATGCAGAGCCACGGCGGCCTCGCGAAGGCCGATTTCTTCCGCGGCAAGGACAGCATCCTCTCCGGACCCGCGGGCGGCGTGATCGGAATGGTCGCGACGGCGCGTGAAGCCGGCTTCGAGAACGTCCTCGGCTTCGACATGGGCGGAACTTCGACGGACGTTTCGCTCTTCGCGGGCGAGCTCGAGCGCACCGGCGACGTCGCCATCGCGGGCGTGCGCGTCGCGGCGCCGATGCTGCGGATTCACACGGTCGCGGCCGGCGGCGGGTCGATCGTCAGGCTCGAGGGCGGCCGGCTCGTCGTCGGCCCCGAGTCCGCCGGCGCGTCGCCCGGGCCCGCCTGCTACCGCAACGGCGGGCCGCTGACCGTGACGGATGCGAACGTGCTGCTCGGCCGCGTCCAGCCGGACTTCTTCCCCCGAGCGTTCGGGCCCGACGGCGATCAGCCGATCGACGTCGACGTCGTGCGGCGGGGGTTTGCGGCCCTCGCCCGCGAGGTGACGGCCGCGACCGGCGTCGCGCAGGACGCCGAATCGATCGCGGCCGGGGCGATCCGGATCGCGGTCGAGCGGATGGCGAACGCGATCCGGCGCATCTCGATCGAGCGCGGCCACGACGTCACGTCGTTCGCGCTGTCGAGCTTCGGCGGAGCCGGCGGGCAGCACGCCTGCCAGGTGGCCGATGCGCTCGGCATCGAGACGATCTTCATTCATCCGCTCGCCGGCGTGCTGTCGGCCTATGGGATGGGGCTCGCGGATCTGCGCACGCTCCGCCGGCGGGCCGTCGAGCGTCGCGTCGAGCCGGAGGCGATGAGCGCGATCTCGGACGCTTTCGACGCGCTCCTGCGCGAGGCGCGCGACGAGCTGCTCGCTCAGGGCGCGCCGGCGAAAGCCGTCGAGGTCGAAGGGCGCCTGGGCCTCAAGGTGGAGGGCTCCGACACGGCGCTGCCGATCGCGTGGGCGCCGGGACGCCCGGCCGAGCAGGCGCTCGCCGACTTCGCGGACGCCCACGCTCGGCACTTCGGCTTCGGCGCGGCGCGCCGGGCGGTGATCGCCGAGTGGGTCGAAGTCGAGTGCGTCGCTCGAAGCGCACGACCGCGCTTCGAGCGGCCGCGCTCGCCCGCCTCGGCCGAGCCGATCGACGTGCGCGACGTGTGGGTCGGCGGCGGCCGCACGAGAACGCCCGTGCATGCGCGCGACTCGCTCGCGGCGGGCAGCGTGATCCGCGGCCCGGCGCTGATCGTCGAGGCGAACGCGACGACCTTCGTCGACGACGGCTGGCAGGCGAGCGTGGGCGACGCCGGCGAGCTGGTGTTGCGCCGCGTCGTCGCGCGTGCCGCGCGGGAGCGCGTGGCGGCGTCCGCGGACCCGATCATGCTCGAGGTGTTCAACAACCTCTTCATGCACGTCGCGGAGCAGATGGGCGTCGTGCTCGAGCAGACCGCGCATTCGGTGAACATCAAGGAGCGGCTCGACTTCTCGTGCGCGCTCTTCGATCCGGGCGGCGCCCTGATCGCGAATGCGCCGCACATGCCGGTACATCTCGGCTCGATGGGAGACAGCGTCGTGCGCGTGCTCGAGCGGTTCGGCGCGTCGATGGCGCCGGGCGATGCGTTCATGCTGAATGCGCCGTACGACGGGGGCACGCATCTGCCGGACGTCACGGTCGTGTCGCCCGTGTTCGGCGCGGACCGGCGCATCGACTTCATCGTCGCGAGCCGCGCACACCACGCGGATATCGGCGGCATCACGCCGGGATCCATGCCGCCGATGAGCCGCTCGATCCACGAGGAAGGCGTCGTCGTCGACGGTATGCAGATCGTGGCCGCCGGCCGATTCCTCGAGGACGAGGTCCGCGAGTTGCTCGCCGGCGGTCCGTACCCGGCGCGTAATCCGGAGCAAAACGTCGCCGACCTGAAGGCCCAGCTCGCGGCGAACGCCCGCGGCGCAGCGGAGCTGCGCAAGATCGTCGCGCGCTACGGCCTCGACGTCGTGCACGCGTACATGGCGCACGTGAAGCGCAACGCGGAAGAATGCGTGCGCGCGGCGATCGAGCGGCTCGACGACGGCGCATGGTCGCTCGAGCTCGACAGCGGCGATCGGATCGCGGTCGAGGTGCGCGTCGACCGCGCGCGGCGGACGGCGGTCGTCGACTTCACCGGGACCTCCGCGACGAGCCCGAGCAATCTGAACGCGCCGCCGGCGATCGCCCGCGCCGCGGTCCTTTACGTCTTCCGCACGCTCGTGCGTCAAAACATTCCGTTGAACGCCGGGTGCCTCGAGCCGCTCACGATCGTCCTGCCCGAGGAGAGCCTCGTCAATCCGCGGTACCCGGCCGCGGTCGTTGCCGGGAACGTCGAGACGTCGCAGTGTATTACCGACGCGCTGCTCGCCGCGCTCGGCGCCTGCGCGGCCTCGCAGGGCACGATGAACAACTTCACGTTCGGCAACGCGCGCTACCAATACTACGAGACGCTCTGCGGCGGGGCGGGCGCCGGCCCTTCGTTCGACGGCGCGAGCGCGGTGCACACGCACATGACGAACTCGCGGCTCACGGATCCCGAAGTGCTCGAATGGCGCTATCCGGTGCGGCTGCGGCGCTTCGAGATCCGCTCCGGGTCCGGCGGCGACGGCCGTCATCGCGGCGGCGACGGGATCGTCCGCGAGATCGAGTTCCTCGAGCCGATGCATGCGGCGATCCTGTCCAACCGACGCCGTGTCCCGCCGTTCGGCGTCGCAGGCGGCAGCGCCGGGCTTCCCGGCCGGAACGCCGTGATCCGGTCGAGCGGCGAGGTCGTCGAGCTCGGACCGATCGCCGCCCTCGAGCTCGGCCCGGGCGACCGCTTCCGTATAGAAACGCCCGGCGGCGGCGGCTTCGGTCGTCGCCGGACGTGAGCCGCGGCACGCGCGAATCGCGGCGCCGCTTCAGCCGGCGAGCTGCTCGGTATCGAGGGGCGGGACCGCGTGGGTGACGGCGCCGTCCGGGCGGTACAGGATCTCGTAGGTCTGGAACTGGCCGGGCGTGCAGAGCGCAAAGCCGAAACGGAGCGTCAAAGCCGACGCCTCGTCGGCGCGCGACCGGCTCGCTCTCACGAAGAAGGCTTGATCGTCGCGCTGGCCGGCCAGCGCACCGCGCTCGCGCAGCTTGCGCAGGAAAGCGTAGGCCTGCTGCTCGACCTGCACGATGGTCTCGGGCGCGCCGAGCGCGGACGGCACCCAGCGCGTCCCGCGCTCGAGCGCCCCGAGCACGCGCAGCGTCGCGCGCCGCGTGTCGAGCCGACGCGACAACGTCGCGACCGCATCCTGCGGAGCGAGGCACGTATTGCCCGTGAGCATCACGCCGCCGCCGCGGGCGCGCACCAGCGCGTTCACGCCGAAGCGCCGCAGCAGTGCGGCTTGTCCATCGCCGACGTCGACGATCGTCGTGAGGCTCGACTTGAGCTGAGCGGCGCCGTGCGCCGGCCAGCCGCCGTTCTCGCGATCCATTCTCGCGAGCAGACCGGCGACCGCTCCGCTTGCGGGAATCTCCGCCGGAAAGCGCGCGAACTGAGCGCGCGGGCGCAGTCGCGGAAAGCAGGTGAGCACGTTGTGGCTCACGAGGCCGGCCGCGCGGATACCGAGCACGGCGGCGTCGGTCGATCGCCAGGCCCTCGGCGGATCCCACACGAGCATCGCGCGGCGCCGGCGACAATAGCGCTCCGCCGCGAGGAACGCGGTGTTGCCGAGATCGCGCCCGGGCGGCGGCGGCAAGGCGAGCAAGTCGATGCGCTCGACGCGGTCGAGCGCGAACAGGCCCGTGCCTTCCTCGTTCGACCCGATCACGTCGTAGTCCGTCAGCTCCACGCCGTCGGTGCCGGGGCGCGACATGTCGAGATACGGGATCGGCTGGCCCGGATGCTTCGCGCGCGTCGCGGACGGCCGCGCTCGCGGCAACGGCCCGACGACCCGCACGAGCTCGGAGTCCTGCAGCGCGTCGACGACGAAGCGGCGGTCGTCCGGATCGATCGATATCGCCGGGTAAAGCTCCTGATCCTCGACCAGCTGCGAGCCCGGTTTCGCGACCCGCTGCACGACCAGATTGAATCGTGCAGCATCCTGCTCGACGCCGTCGTAGTCGATCGACACGCGCAAGCATTCGCGGCTGCCCGGCCGGCGCGCCATCAGGCGCATCACGTCGCCTTCGGCCGGAATCTCGATCACGCCCCGTGTCGCGCGGTTCGCGAGGCGGACGACGACGGCCCGTTCGCCGCCGTTCAGGAAGAAATGCTCGACCGCATACGAGACGAAGCTGAACGGCGTGTGCCCGCCGAAGGCGCGCCGGTACTCGTCGAAGCTCTCGACGGCGACCGGCTCGTCCACGGGACCGCGCTCGGTGCGGCCGAGGAACGCCGCGACCGTCAGCTCCGGCAGCCCGATCGCTTGCGGGCGTACGCCTCCGGGCGTGCCGCCCTCTGCGGGAAACGCTATCGGCTCGACCGCCATCGAACGGGCGGAGCGGACGGCCGCGCAAGCATTGTGCTCAGTCCTCGGGAAGCGCGTCGGGCACGTCGGCGGCGGCCGCGGTCTCGGACTGCGGCAGCGGCGTCGTGTTCTCGACGATCCTCGACGCTGCGAGGTACTCGTCGAACGGCATTGCGGACATGCCGATCGGAAACGGTATGCCGCGCTGCTCGGCGACGACGCGTGCGATCGCGGCGCGGTCGAGCTCCACATCCGCGCGGCCCGACCGGCGGAGGGCGGCCGCGATCGCCTCGTCGGCTTCCCGCGCGAGGTCGCGCTCGTCCTCGTCGAGCGGCCGGTGCACCTCGAGGTAGAGCTCGCCGTCGTTCCAGCCGGCGAGCACGGGCTGGTTGACGATGTGCACCGGCGTGCCGCGGGGGACGCGCTCGAACAGCGCCTCGATGTCCTCCGGATACAACCGAATGCAGCCGTGGCTCACGCGCATCCCGACGCCGGCGGGTTTGTTCGTGCCGTGGATCAGATACCCGGGCATCGACAGCGCCATCGCGTGGCGACCGAGCGGATTCTCCGGGCCGGGCGGCACGACGGCCGGCAGCGGATCGCCCTGCTCGGCATGCTCCTGGCGCACGGAGGCCGGCACGTACCAGACCGGGTCGACGACCTTCTCGGTGACGGTGGCCGTGCCGACCGGCGTCCCCCAGCCTTGCCGGCCGATCCCGATCGGGTACGTCGTGACCGTCATCACCTCGCCGCCCTCCTCGTCCCGCCGGTCCGAGAAGTAGTAGAGCCGCATGCTCGGCAGGTTGATCACGATGCCGTCACGCGGAGCGTCCGGCAGAATCGAGCGGGTCGGCAGATAGACCGGCGTGCCTTCGCCCGGCAGCCAATGATCGACGCCGGGATTCGCGCGGCGCAGCGCCTCGTAGCCGAGGTCGTACTCGCGCGCGATCGCCGAAAACGTGTTCTCGTAGCGCGTGAAGAGCACCTGGACGGCGCCGACCATCTCGGCGTCGGCCGGCACCGACGGGAACACGCTCGTCTCGAGCGCGTCGAGACGCGGCGCGGTCGGATCCGGCGCGGCCGGCACGCGGTCGCGCGCGGCTTCGAGTTCCTCCGCGGGTACGACGAAGATGCAGCCCGAGACGGCCAAGCCGAAGGCGAGGACGGCGCTCGCGCGCGCCGTTTTACTTATCATCGACATCGCGCCGCGAGTATACCGATCTTCCCGCCCTTCGGAACAGCCGGGCTGCGCGAGGTGCCTCCGCCCGCAATGCCTCGGGCGGCGCACACTGCCGCCGCGCGCGCAATTCCCGGACTTGCGCGCTCGCGCCGTCGCTCGTGAGCGACGGCGCCGGCCGGTCACTGCGACAACAGGCTTTCCGCGCTGCCGAGGAGGCGCTCCGGCAGGTGCCGCCGGCGCTTGTAGGTCACGAGATACACATCGCGGTCCTTGGCGGCTGCGAGCAGCCAGTCGTCGCTCGAAGCGATCTCGTCGACGAGCTTGAGCTGCACGGCCTTGGCGCCGTACCAGTGCTCGCCGGTCGATACGCTCTCGAGGTCGACCTGGGGACGATGCTCCGCAACCTGCCGCTTGAAGAGCTCGTGGACCTCCGCGAGCTCCTCCTTGAGCTTCTCCCGCCCCTCCTCCGTGTTCTTGCCGAACATCGTCAAGGTGCGCTTGTAGCGCCCGGCGGAGATCTGCTCGAAGTCGATGCCCTTGCTTTCCAGCAGGCGGTTGAAGTTCGGCAGCTGCGCGAGCACGCCGATCGAGCCGATCACGGCGAACGGCGCCGCGATGATGCGGTCGGCGACGCAGGCCATCAGGTAGCCGCCGCTTGCGGCGACCTTGTCGACGGAGACGTAGAGCGGAATGCCGCGCCGCTTGATCCGCATGAGCTGCGACGCGGCGAGACCGTGATCGTGGACGGTGCCGCCCGCGTTCTCGAGCCGCACGAGCACGCAGTCGTTCTCGGTGGCGACGTCGAGGACCGCGGACACTTCCCGGCGCAGCGACGCCGTGGCCGTCGCGCGCAGGTCGCCCTTGAAATCGATGACGAACACCCGGCGCCGCTCGGGCCGCGTCTGATCGCGGCGCTCCTTCTTGCGCGATTTCGCGCGCGCCTTCACGAGCTTCTTGAAGCGATCCTTGCCATGCACCGCGCGCCGGAGCACGTCCGCCTGCTCCTCGAGCTCGCGGTTCAAGTGGCGGACCTCGAGCCCTTCCGGCCGCGCGCCGCGGCGCGTCATTCCGACGATCGCGGCGGCGCCGAGAAGCACGACGACCGCGATCGTGATCAGCTGAGCGAGGAAGAGGGCGTAATCCGCGAAGAACTCGGCCACCAGGAGCGGTCCGGGCTCTAGAGCCCGACGTTGTTGTGCTCGAACACGCGGTCGGCTCGGTAGCTCGAGCGTACGAGCGGGCCCGAGACGACCTCGAGGAATCCGCGTGCGAGCCCCGCTTCCCGATATCGGGCGAACTCCTCGGGCGTGACGTAACGCTCGACGGGAAGATGGTTCGGGGTCGGGCGCAGGTATTGCCCGAACGTCACGATGTCGACGCCGATCGCCGCGAGGTCGTCGAGCGTGCGCAGGATCTCGTCGTCGGTCTCCCCGAGACCGAGCATCAGGCTCGTCTTCGTCAGCACGTCGGGACGGTACCGCTTCGCGTGCTCGAGCACGGACAACGTCTGGCCGTAGCCCGCGCGCGGATCGCGAACGCGGCGCGTCAGCCGCTCGACCGTCTCGACGTTCTGGGCAAACACCTCGAGCCCGGAATCGACGACCGTCTCGACGTCCGCCTTGCGGCCCGAGAAATCGGGGGTCAGCGCCTCGACGACCGTGTTGGGGCACCGCGCCTTGATCGCCCGCACGCATGCCGCATAGTGCGCGGCGCCGCCGTCGGGCAAGTCGTCCCGATCGACCGAGGTCAGCACGACGTACCGGAGGCCCATCAGCTCGACGGAGCGCGCGGCGTTCTCCGGCTCGTCGGGATCGAGCCAGCCGCGCGGGTTGCCGGTATCGACGGCGCAAAACTGGCACGCGCGCGTGCAGACGGCGCCCATGACCATCAGCGTGGCCGTGCCGTGCGACCAGCACTCGCCGATGTTCGGGCACATCGACTCCTCGCAGACGGTGGCGAGGCGATGCTCGCGCACTATGGCCTTCACGGCCTCGTAGCGCGGCCCCGAAGGCAGCCTGGCCCTGAGCCATGGCGGCTTCGCCGGAGATGCAACCGCGTGCCGATCCTCGCGGACCTTGACGCCGTTCTTGATCGCCGAGAAGCCTTGCGGCGTGCGGTATTTCGCGCCGGTGACGACGACGGGGATGCCGCGGAGACTGCCCGCGATGCTGCTAGACTTGTCGCTTCGCACGACCGCAAGTATCTCATGTTTGCCGGCAGCGTGTTATGAGCCGCTATCGCCCGCCCCGCCCGCCGAGCTCGAAGTACATCACGCCGGAAGGCGCGGCGAAGCTGCGGGAGGAGCTCGACGAGCTCTGGAAGCGCAAGCGGCCGGCAGTCACGAAAGCCGTGGCCGAGGCGGCCGCGCAAGGCGATCGCTCGGAGAACGCCGAGTACATCTACGGCAAGCGGCAGCTCGCCGAGATCGACCGCCGGGTGCGCTATCTGCGCAAGCGGCTCGACGGCATGCAGATCGTCGACAGCCCGCCCGCCGACCCCGGCAAGGTGTACTTCGGCGCATGGCTCGAGCTCGAGGACGAGAGCGGCGCCGTGCGCGAATATCGCATCGTCGGGCCGGACGAGGTCGGCGACGACGAGCGCTACGTGAGCATCGATTCGCCGCTCGGCCGGGCGGTCGTCTCGAAGCCGGTCGGGGCGGAAGTGACCGTGCGCACGCCCGAGGGCGAGCGGGTCTATACGATCGTGGACGTCCGTTACACGACGCGGACGAGCCGCGCATGAGCAGGCGCGATTCCCTTCGCCGAAAAAAACCCGGCACGAAGCCGGGTGAGTTACAGGGGGAAAAAGCAGATGAAGGAATCGCTACTGCAGGCGCGCCCAATTGATCAGCCGAACGTCCTGCGATCGCAGATCGAAGTTTCGTGCGAGCAGAGCTTCGATGTCCTTGACGCCGTAGCGCTGCTCCGTAGGCTGATTGAGCTCCACGACCCCGCTGAACTCCTGCTCCGCGCCTTCGAGGGCGGAGCCCGTCAGAACGAAGTGCGTGTAGTACTTGACGCCCATGCGAAGGCACTCTAATGCACGGCCCGCCCGGCGTCTGTGATTGGCCGCACAATATCGTCGCGAGCTTTTTCGTGATGCATCGGGGTTGACATATTTTCAGCACCGCTTCATTAAGGGCGTGCATCGTTCGCCCATGAGCTCTACAGCATGAAAAGATTCATCGCTCTCGTGTTCGCCGCGGCTCTCTCTTGCCATGCCGTTGCACAGCAGGATCTGCGCGCCACGCTGTTCGCCGAAGCCGACGCCGCACGTGAGGCGGCCGGCGCCGCCGAAGCGGAGCTCTTGGCCCCGCAGGCTTTCGAGCGCGGCGCGGAGGCGTACATGCGCGCCGAGGAAGATCTGGCACGCGGTCGGAACATGGAGCGGATCCGGAACGAGCTCGAGGACGCGACCACGGCCTTCAACGAGGCCGTGGAAGCCGCCGAGATCGCGAAGATCACGTTGGCGTCGCTGATCAAGACTCGGGACGATGCGCTGAACGCGAGCGCCGACACGTTCGCCGCGGAAATGTGGATGCAGGCCGAGGAGACGTTCAACGCGGCGGTCCGCCGTCTCGAGAACGGCGATATCCGCGGAGCGCGCAGCCGCGCCGACGAGGCCGAGACCGTGTACCGGGACGCGGAGCTCACGGCGATCAAGGCGCAATATCTCAGCCAGACGCGGGCGCTCCTCTTGCAGGCCGAGCAAGCGCGCGTGCCCCGCTACGCGCCGCGGACATTCGCGCGCGCGGAGGAGCTGCTCGCGCGCGCCGAGCGCGAGCTCAACGAGAACCGCTACGATACCGACCTGCCGCGCAGCCTCGCGCAGCAGGCGAACTACGAAGCCCGCCACGCGATCCATTTGGCCGATCGCATCCGCATGATTCGCGAGGAGGACTGGGAGGAGGAGGACATCATCCTGGCGTACGAGGAGCCTCTCACGCAGATCGCCGCGGCGGCTGACAAGGTGCCCGCGCTCGATCGGGGCACGCAGGCCGTTGCCGACGAGCTCGTGGCGTACATCGAGGAGCTGCGCGAGCAGGCCCGCGAGGCTTCTCTCGATCTCGAGAACAGCCGCACGCGCATCGCCGAGCTCGAGGAGGAGATTCGCCAGCTCGACGAGCAGCTCGGCGGCGTCTCTCAGGAGCGCATCGCGCTGATCCAGCGCCTCGAGGCCGAGGAGCGCGTCCGCGAGCAGTTCGCGACCATCGAGAACCTCTTCACGCGCGATGAGGCGCGCGTCTCCCGGGAAGGCAACGACATCGTGCTGCGCATGGTCGGGCTCACTTTCGCGAGCGGCCGGGCGGAGATCGACGACTCGCACCGCGAGCTTCTCGACAAAGTACGGCGCGCGATCGCCGTGTTCCCGAACTCGCAAGTGATCATCGAAGGCCACACGGATTCGTACGGAGGCGACGAATCGAACATGGCGCTGTCGCGCCGTCGCGCGGAGGCCGTGAGCACCTATCTGACGAACGAGATCGGCGTGCCGGCGTTCCGCATCAGCGCGGTCGGCTACGGCGAAACGCGCCCGATCGCGAACAACGAGACCGAGCAGGGCCGCGAGCGCAACCGCCGCATCGACATCCGCATCGAGCCGCAGATCGAATGACGCGCGGCGCCGCGTAGTCCGAGCGCGGCGCGCGATCGAAGCCCCATCGAGCCTCCGGTCCGTCGGCCCCGCGCGGTCACGACGCCGCCTGCTCGGCCCGCTCGACCTCGGCGCCGAGAAGCCAATCGCCGATCCGCTCGGCGACGAGCCGGTTCGCGAGATAGCCGTACGACTTGTGCACGTTGAGCCCGATGTCGCCGCGAAAGTGATTGTAGAGATCGGTGTGGTCCTCGATCGACTCGATCAGGCCGAGCTCGAGCATCGGCGCGAAGTAGGGCCCGATCGGACGCAGCGCCGTGAGCTCGCCCTTCGCGGCGAAGTTGGCCCAGCGGACGATGTTCCCCGGATAGCGCGCTTCGCCCTCCTGGCCGCTGCCGCGCAGCAACCGGCGAATGAAATGCGTGGCGAGCGGGCTTCCGAGCGTCATGAAGAGCTCCACGCGGCTCTCGCGGCCGATCTCGCGCGTCAGCTCCCATAGCGTGTCGTACGCGATGACCGAGCCCAGGCTGTGGCCGATCAGCAGCACTCTCTCGTCCGCCGACCACGCCTCGAGCAGCGCGGCCTTGAGCAAGCCGCGTATTTCGCTCGCGAAGCCGTGCTCGTCGCTGAAGTAGCGATGCACCTCGGTCATCGTCAGACGCAGCTCCGGCCGCGCGATCAGCCGTCCGAGGAACGGGAGCGCATCCCCGACGAGGTGCCAGAGGCGGCGCACCCGGCGCGCCGCGGAGTCGATCTCGCGCCGATCCTCCTCGCTGGGGTCGGGCTGCTGAAGAATTCGATCGATGCCGGGGATGTCGAGCGCCACGTCGCGGTAGCGGTGATAGAACCGATAGGTCCACGGCACGAGCGTGAAAACGTCCGGGCTCGCCCGAAGCCGCCGGGCCGCGTCCGGCCGCTCCCATGCGAGGCCCGCGACGAGCGTGCGCAGCAGCTCGCGCTTGTGCGGCCCGGGCGGAGGCTTCGGCTTCATGCCCGGCACGAAGATGATGCGTGGAGCCGTCAACTGGAACGCTTCGAACGGACGTACCGTGAGGGTATATTCGACGCAAACGTCGTCACAATGAGCGGTGCGCCGCGCGCGCCGCAGCGGAGGATAGGTGTTGCGTTATCTCCATACAATGGTGCGGGTCAGCAACCTCGAGGAGTCGCTCGATTTCTATTGCCGCAAGCTCGGGCTGAAGGAGCTGCGCCGCTCCGAGCACGAGGCGGGCCGGTTCACGCTCGTGTTTCTCGCTGCGGAAGGTCAGGAAGATTGCGCGCTCGAGCTGACTTACAACTGGGATCCGGAGGAGTACGGCGAGGGGCGTAACTTCGGCCACATCGCCTACGAGGTCGACGACATCTACGCCACGTGCCGTCGTCTGATGGAAGCAGGCGTCACGATCAACCGGCCGCCGCGCGACGGACGCATGGCATTCGTGCGCTCGCCGGACAACATTTCGATCGAGCTCTTGCAGAAGGGCTCACCGAAGCCGCTCGAGGAGCCGTGGCGCTCGATGCCGAACGTCGGCAAGTGGTGAGCGCCCGCGCGTGATCACGCCGGCCTGCGAAACAGCGTCCGGAAGTTGCCGGTCTCGACCTCCCAGTCGTCCGTCGTCTTGAAGACGACGCGGTTGCGCCCGGCCTTCTTGGCCTCGTAGAGCGCCTCGTCCGCCACTTGGATCGCTCCGGCGAGGCTGCGCGCCGAGCCGGGACCGGCGAGCGCGACGCCGACGCTGACCGTGACGACGTCGGCCGCGCGAGACCCTTCGTGCGGGATCGCGAGCGCGGCGACGTCTTGGCGAATTCGCTCCGGCATCGAGCGCGCGTAGTCGCTCGGCGGCCCGTACAGCAGCACGACGAATTCCTCGCCGCCGTATCGTGCCGTGAAGTCGAACGGCCGCTTCGCGGAGCGCGCGATCGTCGCAGCCACCTTCTTCAGGCAGTCGTCTCCGGCCTGATGGCCGTAGAGGTCGTTGTAGACCTTGAAGTCGTCGATATCGACGAACACGATCGCAAGCGTTTGCTCTTCCCGCCGCGATTGGCGCCACACCCGCTTCGCGTGGTCGTCGAAAATCCGTCGGTTGTAGAGACCGGTCATGCCGTCCCGCTCGGCGAGGTCGTGCAGCAGGCGCGTCTCGAGGAAGTTCGTGCGGATCGCGTGCTCGAGCTTGTACGTCGTGATCGACGCCGTCGCGGCGGCCGTGCCGAGAATTGCGCACGAGTACCAGAGCTGCTCGACCGGCAAGTCGACGATCAGGCCGATGACGATGTGCCACACGACGAGCACGCCGCCGACGACGGTGGCGACGTCGAAGAGCAGGCCGAGGAACAGGCACGCGTAAAGGATCACGAGCACCTGGCCGCTCAGCAAATACGACGCGCCATTCAGCGCGGCAACGTGACAGATGTAGGTGACGACGATGCCGGCCAGCGTGATGCTCGTGGCCGCAAGCTCGGTGTACCAGCGCTTCGCGATCTCGAGGTGCATCGAGATCACGGTGCCGAGGAGGAGCGGAAACAGCACGAAGAGCCGCAGCCGATTCATGTGAGGCGTGGCTGCGGACGGCTCGAGCATGGACGCGAGGACGGTGACCGCGAAGAGCGGGAGCAGCGCGATCAGCATCGCGAGCCGGCCTCGCGGCAAGTTCTGCGCGAGATAGAACTCGCGGAACTCCTTCTCCAGGGGGCCGTGAAAGCGGAGGCGGCGAAAACCGGCGTTCAACTGCTCCGCATACGGCGACCTGACGTTCGCGCGGTCGAGGGCGGGTAGGTCCATCGCGTGGATCGGTTCGATAAAGGAAGCCGGCAGAATGCGACCAAAGTCACGCGGGATTCCCTTACGCAGATCACACTCCGCCGGGACCCGCGCCGGCAGTGCGTTCCGCGGCTCCGTTTTGGGACCCGATTCCCAATAATCGGGGCGGGTCCCGTCCGGGCGCGGCCGGGTGCGCACCGGGAGCGGGGGCGGCTCAACGATAGAGCGGGCGCAGGCCGTCGTCCCGAGGCGACTCGCCGTCGGAACGGGCCGCGGCGTCGATCTCGCCGAGCGATGCGGCAAGGCCCGCCCCGTCCCAGCGCTCGCGCTCGGGGCCGTAGAGCGCGGCTTCGAGCTCGCGGACCTCGATCGCGACCGCGGGAGGCAGGCGCTCGGCCAGCGCCCCCAGCGTCCGCGGCGGCGCGGATGCGAACCGCGCCGCGGCCCACTCGAGCAACGTCCGGCCGGCTTCGGCGGTGTCACCGCGCTCGCAAGCCGCGCGCAGCTGCCGCAGCAGGCGGCGATTGGCGGGTCGGCGCGGCGGCTCTTCCGCGGCCGGAACCGCGGCGCGAGGCGCCCGACCGCTCCGCCACCACAAAAGGAGCGTCGCGAGCCAGCCGGCGCCGAGCAGCGCGGACAGCGCCGGCCACGCTCCCGCGCTCGGCGCCGGCGCCGCCGCCGGGGGCGCGTCGCGCGGCGCTTCGACCTGCGGCTCCGGGGTCGGCGTCGGCGCGCCGGGCGCGATCACGACCGAGCGCGGCGGGAGACTCGCGACCTCCCAGCGCCCCGTCTCGACGTTGAACCACGGGAGCTCGACCCCCGGCAGCTCCGCCTCGCCCGACCTCTGCGGCAGCACCGCGTAGCGCTCGGTGCGCGTGGCGACGAGGCCGTCGGGCGTCACGTTGCGCTCGAGCTCGGGCTGATCGGCGTACTGGCGCACCCCATCCGTCCGGGCCATCTCGATCTCGGGAAGCTGCGTCTCGAGCAGGCCGACGGCTTCGATCGTGAGCGTGCGCGTCGCGGGAACGCCGACCATGAGCTCGGGCGGATCGTCGCTCCACATCTCGTGCAGCTCGACGCGCTTCGCGGGGAGCCACACCGCGTTCGGATGCGACGGCGGCGGCGGCACGGCCGGCCGCACTTCGACCTCGACCGGCTCCGAGCGGTAGCGCTGCACACGCGAGAAGCCGCGGCTCGGGATCACCATCGCCTCGAACGTCGCAGGGCCGATCGTCAATTTGCCCGGTTGCTGCGGAAAGATCGCGTAGCGGCGCTCGTTGACCTCGAAGTCGCGGCCGCCGCGCGTCGCGCGGTATCGCCGGTCCTCGCCGAGCCGCTCGACGATCGCCTCGCCGCCGGTCACCTCGGGCGGCGTGATCGCCGCGCGCCCGGTCGCGACGCCGACGAAGAGGCGCAGCGTGTAGACGACCTCCGACTGCACGTAGGCCGTCTCCGGATCCACGTCGACCTCGAGAAAGATGTCGTCCGGCACGCCGGTGTCCGCGAGCGCAGGAAGAATCTCGATCTCGACCGGATTCGAGAATCGGCCGGCGACCTCGATCGGCGGGATCAGCGTCTTCCCGGGGTTGCGCGGCATCAGCTGAAAGATCCACTCGGCGACCTGCTCGGCCTGGCCGTTCACGATCTGAATTTGCGTGCTCTGCGACGAATGCAGGATCTCGAAGAGCTGCTCGAGCGGCGCGACGTTCGGCTCGCCGCGAACGCGCCCTTCGGCGCGGAGGATGTACGTGAACGACTCGTTCACGCGCGGCATCGCACGGTCGACGCTCGCGGTCACGGCGACGTCCTGCGCGGACGCGAGCACGGCGGCCGAGAGCCACAGCCCCAGCGCGAGAACGAGACGCGTCACCATGGCTCGGCCTCGTCGCCGGGCCACACCGGGTTGCCGTCCTGGTCCACCCCGAGACGTCGATACTGATAGAGGAACTTGCGGCGCAGCAGGCCGCCCGGATCCTGCTTGATCCGCCGCAGCCACTGCTCGGCCGCCTGATCCGACGCCCACTGCTCGACGTCGTCGGCGCCCGGCGCGCCGGCTTCCGCTTCGGCCGCCTGCAGGGCCTCGGCGTCCTCGGGCTCGCCGTCCGACTCCCGCCGCTCGCCGTCGCCGACGCCGCGCTCGGTCTGCGAATCCGCAGTGGTCTCCTCGTCCGAGCCCTGCCCGCTCTCGTCCTGCGGCGTCTGCCCCGGGGTCGACGACGCTTGCGCTTGGCGCTGCTCCTGACCGGCGTCGCCGGCCTCGCCCTCCTCCGAGCTTTCGGGCTGGCCGCCCGACGGCTCCGTCGGGCTTTGCTGCTCGCTCTGCTCGTTGCCCGTCGACGAGAACTGCGACTGTGGGGACGGGTTGCGGTCGAGGAGGTCCTGCAGGAGATCCCGGTTGAAGCGCGCATCCTCGTGCCCCGGCTCGAGCTCGAGCGCACGGTCGTAGGCCGCGATCGCCTCCTCGATCTTGCCGGCGCGAGCGAGCGCGTTGCCTCGGTTGTACTGCGCGTCGGCCGTGTCGATCCCGGCGAGTGACGCGGCGCTTTCGGCGAATTGCCCCGCCCGATACTGCGCCGCGGCGCGCCATTCCGGATCCTCGAACAGCCGCGCCGCGCGCGCGGGCCGCTGCTCCGCCATTGCGTCCTCGCCGAGCTGGTCCGGCCGCTGCCACAGCGAGAGCCAGCGGTCGCGCCACGACGGCGCCTCGGCCGACGCGACGCCGCCGTCCGGGGCCGCGGAAGCGTCCTGAGCTTCGGCCTGCGGCATCGGCAAGAACAGCGCGATGCAGCACGCCGCGATGATCCCGCGGCGAAAGCCGAGCGCAAGGAGCGGCAGCAGCAGCACGGCGAGCACGGGGCCTGCGTCGCGCCATGCTTCGGCGAGCTCTGCGTCGTCGTCGGTGGAGCGGTCGATGTTCCCGGCGGCCTGCGGCGGCGCGAGCCGATCGAGGTCGGCATCGCTCGCCGTGAGCCGCGAGAAGCGCCCGCCGCCCGCGTCGGCCAGGCGCGCGAGCGCGCCGGGGTCGAGCTTCGGCACGACGACGTTGCCCGCGCGGTCGGTCAAAAAGCCGCCTTCCCGCAGCGGGATCGGCGCGCCGTCCTCGGTGCCGATGGCGAGCACGTTGATCTCGATGCCTTCCGACGCGAGGTTCTTTGCAGCCTCGAACGCACCATCCGACGGCACGGCGTCGGTCATGACCAGGATGCGGCCGTCGGTCGCGTTCGCCTGGCGGAGCAGCTCCGCGGCCTTCTCGAGCCCCGCTTCGATGTAGCTCCCGCGGCTCGGCATGATGTCGCTCGAGAGCGCGCCGACGAGCGCGCTGATCGTGTCGGTGTCCGTCGTCAGCGGCGTGACCGTGAAGGCGTGCGCGGAAAACACGACGAGGCCGGTCTGGCCGCCGCGGCGCCGCTCGAGCAGCGACAAGAGCTTCAGCTTCGCGCGCGCCAGCCGGCTCGGCGGGAGATCCGCCGCATCCATCGAGCTCGACAGATCGAGCGCGACGACGAGCGCCTCGTCGGAGCGAAACGCCGGCACCGGCACGCGCTCCCACGTCGGCCCCGCGAGCGCGAGCGAAGCCAGAATCCACGCGGCAACGGCCGCGGCGAGCGGCCAGCGGCGGCCCGTGTACGCGTCTCCGGTGCTGAGCACGAGCGGCTGAAGCACGCGGTCGACGACATTGCGCCAGCCGCCCCCGTTCGCCTGCATGCGGAACAAGTAGAGCACCAGCAGCACTCCGCACGGCAGCGCGGCGAGCCACCACGGCCTCAAGAAATGAAAGTCAGCCATGGGCGGCCTCGCTGCCCGTACCGAAGCGCCACCGCGCGGCGAAAAGCGCTTCCGCCGACGCCGCCCCGAGCGCGATCACGGCGGCGAGCGCAAGCGGCCAGAAGAAAAGCTCCTTCACCGGGCGGAAGCCGTCGGCCTCGGATTCGGCGGGCTCGAGCGCGTCGAGAATTTCGTAGATCTCGGCGAACTCCTCGGTGTCGCGCGCGCGGAAATACCGCCCGCCGGTCATGTTCGCGATCGCGGTCAGCGTCTTCTCGTCGAGGTCGGCGGACGGATTGATCTGCCGCAGGCCGAACAGCGACCGAACAGTCAGCGCGTCGGCGCCGATGCCGACGGTGTAGATCACGACCCCGCGCTGCGCCGCGAGCTCCGCGGCCTTCAGCGGATCGACCGCCCCGGCGGTGTTCGCGCCGTCGGTCAGCAGGATCAGCACGCGGCGGCCTTCTTCGATTCCCGCATCGTCGAAGGTCCGAATCGCGAGCCCGATGGCGTCGCCGATCGCGGTCTCTTTGCCGGCGAGGCCGATCACCGCCTCGTCGAGCAGCGTGCGCACCGTCGCCCGATCGAACGTCAGCGGCGTCTGCAGGTAGGCCTCACGGCCGAACAGGATCAGGCCGATGCGGTCGCCGATGCGTCGCTCGATGAAGTCGTCGGCCACTGCCTTCGTGGCCGCGAGGCGGTCCACCCACTGGCCGTCGAGCTGGAAGTCCTGCTCCTCCATGCTGCCGGAGAGATCGACGGCCATCAGGAGGTCGCGGCCGGTCATCGGCACGGCCACGGGATCGCCGACGAACTGCGGGCGCGCCGCGGCGACGACCGCGAGCGTCCAGACGATCCACAGCAGCGCCAGACGACGCGTCGGACCCCGTCCCGAGAGTCGCGCGGAGGCGAGATCCGCGAACGCGCTTCCGGGCGGCGCCTTGAGGGCGACGTCGCGCTCCATCGAGGCCGGCGGCAACCTGCGCCGGACGAGCCACGGCACGGGCAGCGCGAGCAACATCCACCACCAGGCGAGCGTCCACACGGCCTCAGTCTCCGAGCCGTTGCGTCTTGATCCAGTCGCCGCACAGCCGCGTGAGCTCGAGCGCCTCGGCCCGGCCGACGCTTCCCGCGGGCGCGTACGGCGCCTCGACGAGCCTCCGCCCGGCGCCCTGGACGAAGCCCCCGGCCGGCGAGCGCGCGTCGAGGTACTCGAGCCAGCGGTCGCCGATCAGTCCGGGCAGGCCGCCGTCGCCTCGCGCGGCGGTGATCGCGAACCGGCGCAGCACGACCGAGAGCGTCTGCAAGCACGCGACCGGCTCGGCGCCTCGCTCGAGATCGGCCGCGATGCGGGAGACGGCCGCGAGCGCGACGCGGCGGCCGCGGTAGCGGTGGCGGACCCACAGGGCATAGCCGACGGCCGCCGCGGCGGCGGCGATCAGGAGCCACCAGCCGGGCGCCGGGGGCCACCACGAGACGGGGTCCGGCATATGGATGTCCCGCAGGGGCAAGCTCGCGGGATCGATGCCCTGATTCATCGCGTCGTCGCCTCGAAACGTCTCATGCCGGGCGGCTCTTGAATCGTTGTGCCAGCACTGCTCGCGGGTCGTCGGACGTCGCGCAATCGATCACGTGGATGCCCGGCACCCGCGCGAGCGCGCCGAGCCGCGCCCGCCGCGCTTCGAATTGCCGCCTGTAGCGGGCACGCAGCGCCTGATCCGACGTGTCGATCGAGACCGACCGGCCGCCGACCAGGATTCGATAGCGGCCGGGCGGCGGAAGTTCAGCCTCGACCGGGTCGAAGCAGTGCACGAGGAACACGTCGCCATGGCTCGCGAGCTGGCGCAGGTGGCGGTCGGCGTCGTCGCCGAGCGCATGGAAGTCGGAGAACAGAAAGGCCAGGCTGCCCGGGCGCGCGACGCGCGTGAGTCGGACTAGCGCGTGATCCGCCGCGCCGCTCGAGGCCGCGTCGGCGGAAGCGGCCGGCGACCAGAAGCCGTTTTCCGCGATGAGCTGGAGCAGCGTCAGCGCGGCGCGCCGGCCGAGGCGCGGCCGGCGCTCGTGGTGCTCGGTCTCCGAGAATACGAGCCCCCCGAGACGATCTCCGTTCCCGATCGCGCTCCAGGCGACGAGCGCCGCGGCCTCGGCCGCGCGCACGGCCTTGTACACCCCCCGCGTTCCGAACAGCATCGGCGCGCGAAGATCGAGCCAGACGATGACCGGGCGATTGCGCTCCTCGCGAAAGACCTTCGTATGCGGCTTGCCGGTGCGCGCCGTCACGCGCCAATCCATCGTGCGCAGGTCGTCGCCGGGCTGGTAAGGGCGCGACTCGTCGAACTCGACGCCGCGGCCCTTGAACGCGGAGAGGTGCCCGCCCGCGGCGAGCGCGCGCACGCGCGGCGTCGCGAGCGTCAGGGTCTCGCCCGCCGCCTTCAGCCGGATCAGGCGATCGAGCGTCACGCGGTCCGGCGCCGCCGACGGCTCGCCGGATGGCGGCAAC
Organism: Gammaproteobacteria bacterium; assembly: GCA_036381015.1. NCBI lineage: Bacteria > Pseudomonadati > Pseudomonadota > Gammaproteobacteria > Gammaproteobacteria bacterium. The sequence continues at coordinate 165,016 of DASVDR010000008.1, read as the reverse complement.
CGCCCGGCCGGGGCCCGCTTGGCGGCGACGCCGATCACGGCACGCCGATCCTCCCGAGGAGCGTGTCGACGATCTCGTCCGGAGCGCGCCCGGCGGCCTCGGCCTCGAAGCTGAGCAGAATGCGGTGCCGGAGGATGTCGTGCGCGACGTCTTGGATGTCTTCCGGCGTGACGAAGTCGCGGCCCGCGAGCCACGCGCGGGCCCGGGCGCATCGATCGAGCGCGATCGTCGCGCGCGGGCTCGCGCCGTACTGCAGCACGCCGGCGAGATCGTCGCCGTAGCGCGCGGGATCGCGGGTCGCGAGCACGATCTGCACGATGTACTCCTCGAGCGGCTCGGCGAGATGCAGATCGAGCACCTCGAGGCGCGCGGCCAGGACTTCTTCCTGCGTCAGCGGATTCGCGGCGCGGAAAAGCTCGCGGTCGCCGGTGGAGTGGCGGCTCTCCGCGCGGTTCAGCGCGAGGATCGCGCGCTCTCCGGCCGCGTCGGGATAGCCGACCAGCACGTGCAGCAGAAAGCGGTCGAGCTGCGCCTCGGGGAGCGGGTACGTGCCTTCCTGCTCGATCGGGTTCTGCGTCGCCATCACCATGAACAGCTTCGGCAGCGGGTACGTGACGGAGCCGACCGTGATCTGCCGCTCGGCCATCGCCTCGAGCAGGGCGGACTGCACCTTCGCCGGCGCGCGGTTCACCTCGTCGGCCAGCACGAGGTTGTGGAACAGCGGACCCTCGCGGAACACGAACGAGCCGTCCTGCGGACGATAAATTTCCGTGCCCGTCAAATCCGCCGGCAGTAAATCGGGCGTGAACTGAAGACGATGGAAGTCGCCTTCGACGTTGTGGCTCAGCACCTTGATCGCGCGCGTCTTCGCAAGCCCCGGCGCGCCCTCGACGAGCAGGTGGCCGTCGCAGAGCAGCGCGATCAGCATGCGGTTCAAAAGCCGCTCCTGCCCGACCACGAGCGTCTTCAAATGAGATTCGAGACGTAGGAATTTCTGCTGGAGCGACATTCGGAAATCCGGCTAAAGCGGCTCATTTTAGCGGTTGGGCCGACACGGCACACGCGGCGGGACGGCGACCCGGGCGGCGCGCGTAGGCCCGAGCGCTTCGAGCTCGCGGCCGGGGCTTCCCTCGAGAGCGCGTGGAAGGCTCGAGCCGACGAAGTCAGCGGCCGCGGACGAAGCGGCCGCCGGGTGTGATGCCGAGCGGGCCGCGCGGCAGGTAGAGCTGAATCGGCTGACCGTCGCGAAGGACGTCGAGGACGACGGTTTCGCCCGGCCGGCCTTCGAGCGTGAAGCGGTTCAGCTCGCGAATGTCGAAGACGCGGCGACCGGCGTAGGCCACGACCTCGTCGCCCGGGAGAAGCCCCGCGCGCTCCGCGGGCGAGGTCGGCAGCACGCGGCCGACGCGGACCCGGGTTGGTCTCCCGAGCGCCTCGAGGTAGCGCTCGTACTCGTCGTCGCCGAGCTCGGCCCGAAGCGCGTCGTCCGGCGAGAAGTCCGTGTCCTCGCCGTTGCGCGACGCGTCGTATTGGAGCTGCAGCGCCTGCACCAGGAGCTCTGCCGCGCGGCGATCGATCCACGCCGCGCGGTCCGGCGTGAAGCCGGCTTCGACCAGGCGGTCGATGCGCCGTTGCTGGACCTCGGCCTGCGTCGGTCCGTTCCGGAAGCGCCGCTCGCTGCCGAGGCTTCGATCCTCTCCGGCTTCGCCGCCGCCGTCGGCGGCGTCGAACGCGTCGTCGAGGAATATCTGCTCGCGATCGGCAGCGCTCCGTGCCGAACCGCTCGGCTGCCGGAGCGCTTCGCGCAGCACGCCGACCTCGGCCTCGAGCGCGGCGCGGCGTTCCGCTTCTTCGCCGAGGCGGCGCTCGAGCGCGGCGACGCGCTCCCGGAGCGAGGCGTCGGCGGCAGGGTCGGCTGTAGCCCCGGGGGCGGCCGCCCCCCGTCCCGGCGGGAGCCATGTGGCAATGGCGAAGCCCGCCGCGAGCCCCGCGGCCAGAAAGGCGAGGGTCTTCAGCGTCGTCGAAGGCATGTGAGCGCTCCGCCGCCGTGGTGCCGCCAATGGCGCGCTGCGGCCGCGCGAGCCGCGGCCGCGTCAAGTATGCTGCCGGGCGTTGCCGATGCAAAGGGCGGGGCCGGGGCGCGTCGGCGGGCGCCGTGCCCCGCGCCGACCGCCGTCCGTGCCGCATTGCCCACGCTCATGAAGAAGCCGCTCCTCTTGCTCCTCGCCGTCCTGCTGGCCGTGGCCGGCACCGTCGCCGCGACGTTGACGGCGTCGCTTCCCCGCCGCGACGGCGCCGCGGAGGTCCGCGGTCTGTCCGCGCCCGTGACGATCGAGCTCGACGCGCACGCGATCCCGCGCATTCGGGCCGCGACGCTCGCCGACGCGTTCCGCGCGCAAGGCTTCGTGCACGCGCAGGAGCGCTTCTTTCAGATGGACTTGACGCGCCGCGACGCGGCCGGGGAGCTCGCGGAGCTGTTCGGCGAGATCGCGCTCGACCGGGACCGCGAGCGGCGCCGTTTTCGATACCGCGAGCGCGCGCGAGCGCTCGCGGCATCGCTGCCCGCCGAGCAGCGCGCTTGGCTCGCGGCGTACGTCGAGGGCGTCAACGCGGGCCTCGAGGATCTCGGCAGCCGGCCCCCCGAGTATTGGGTGCTCCGCGCGGAGCCCGAGCCGTGGACCCTCGAGGACTCGCTCCTCGTCGTCTACGCGTTCTATACGATGCTTTCCGAGAATCACCGCTACGAGCGCTCGCAAGGCGTGATGCGGGCGACCCTGCCGGACGACGTGTACGCGTTCCTGACGCCCGCGATGTCGCGCTTCGATCGTCCGCTCGACGCGATCGGCTCGCCGGATCCGACCGGCGGCTACGCGCCGCTGCCGGTCCCTCGGGCGGCATCGCTCGAGCCCGGCGCGCCGGCGCCGCCGTCCGGTACGCTCGTCGCACCGCCGCTCGCCGCCGCGGCGTCGAACCAATGGGCCGTCGCCGCGGAGCGCTCCGCGAGCGGGACCGCGATCGTCGCGAACGACACGCACCTCACGCTGCGCCTGCCGAACGTCTTCCACCGCGCCGAGCTCTATTGGGGCGGCCGAGTCGCCCGAGGCCTCGGCATCCCGGGCGTGCCCGGGATCCTCGTCGGCGCGACCGACCGCATCGCGTACGGCGTGACCGTGAGCTACGCGGACCAGAGCGACTGGGTCGTCGTCGAGACGGCCGACGGCGATCGCGCGTACCGCGTCCCGGAAGGCATCGAGCCGTTTCGAATCGAGCGCGAGGAGATCGTCGTGCGCGGCCGCGACGAGCCCGTCGTCGTCGAGGTCGCTTCGACCCGGTGGGGTCCAGTCGTCGCCCGCGATTGGCTCGGGCGCCCGCTCGTGCTGCACGCGACGTGGCTCGAGCCGGGCGGCGTCGATCTCGACGTGCTGCGGCTGATGCTCGCGGACTCGGTCGGGGAAGCGGTGGAAACGTTGTCCGGCTGGGCCGGGCCGTCGTTGAGCTACGTGCTGGCCGACGCAGACGGCGACATCGGCTGGATCACGACCGGCCCGCTGCCGATCCGCACGGGCTTCGACGGGTCGGTGCCCGAGTCGTGGGCGGACGGCGCTCGGGCCTGGATCGGCTATCGCGAGCCTCCGTCGATCGTCGCGCCGGAAAGCGGTGCGCTGTTCAACGCGAACAACCGCGCATTGGGCGCCGCGAAAGCCGAAGCGCTCGGCCGCGCGTGGATGGCGCCGTTCCGCGCGCACCGCATCGCCGATCTGCTGGCCGCGCGTCCGCGCTTCGCGGAGCGCGACTTTCTCGCGATGCAGCTCGACACGCGCGCGGAGGCCTACGACATCGTGCGCGACGTCGCGCTCCGCGTGCTCGACGAGGCCGAGCCCGACCCCGTGCTCGCGGCGGCGAGGCAACGGATCGCGGACTGGAACGGACGCGCAGACGCGACCGAGGTCGGCTTCAGGCTCGTGTACGTTTGCTACCGGGCGCTGCGGGAGCGCGTGCTCGCGCCGCTGCTCGCGCCCGTGCGCGCGGCGGATCCCGCCTTCGTCTATCGTTGGCCGCTGTCCGACGAGCCGATGCGGCGGCTCCTCGAGGAGCGCCCGCTCGATTGGTTGCCGGAAGGCTTCGACGACTGGGATGCGTTCCTGCGCGACGTCGTCGTCGATGCAATCCAAGCGCTCGAGCATGCGCCCGCCGGGCTCGGCCCGGAAACCGCGTGGGGCGACGCGAATCGCCTGGACGTGGGCCATCCGTTCTCGGCGTTGCCGCTGGTCGGAAACCTGTTTCGGCTGCCGCCGGTACCGCAGCCCGGCGCGGCCGTCACGCTGCGCGTCGCAGAGCCGCGCCGCGGCGCCGTGATGAGAATGGCCGTCTCTCCGTCGGCGCCGGAGAACGGGATTCTCGAGATGCCCGAAGGTCAGAGCGGCCACTTCCTGTCGCCGCACTTTCGAGATCTTCAGAAGGACTGGGTCGACGGCGCGCCGACGCCCTTTCTCGCCGGCGAGACGGTGGACGAGTACCGGCTTCTGCCGCCCCGATCAGCGGACTGATCGAAAAGGCGTCCGGCGTGATTTTGGTCGTCGCGGAAAAAGGGTGTCGCGGAAAAAAGGTGTCAGACACGATTTTTTTGGAAAAGGTGTCTGACACCTTTTTGGGCGGACACCTTTTTGGGCGCTACTGGAACGTGACCCGCTCGATCGACGGCGGCTCCTGGTCCTGGAAGTGCGGCTTCACGACGTAGACGTCGCCGTCGGCGACGGCCGCGGTCGTGCCCTGCCCTTCGAACGGCCCCACGGCCGCGACTTCCGCAGTCGCCCAGTCGTCGTTGCTGGTCAACGCGATGACGCGGCTCTGGCTGTTGCTGACGACCGCGAGGCGCCCGTCGTCGGTCCACACCATCCCGTCGCCACCCTCGAGCGGCTCGGCCAGCATCACGGTGCTCGCCGTGTCCGGAGCGTCGACCGGGATCTTGTGGAGGCCGGTGGCGGCGACGACCAGCAGGAAACCGCCGTCGTCGTAGACGATGCCGTTCGGCTGCGTCTCCGGCTCGAAGCGATGGAGCACCGACGCCGTCCCGTCCATCGCGACGCTGTAGACGACGTTCATCCGCGTGTCGGTCACGTACGCAGTGCCGTCGTCGCCCACCGCGACGTCGTTCGCGAAGAACGCGGCGTCTTCCGGCAGCTCGCCGAGCGCCTGCGTGAGATCCACCATCGCGGTTTGCTCGCCCGTGGTGAGATCGTAGATGCCGAGCATCGCCTGTCCCGGCCCCTGCCCCTGGAAGACGGCACTGTCGGAGTTCGCGACGAGCAGGCGGTTGCGTTCCTCGTCGACCTCGATGCCGACGGACGAGACGAGCTGCTCGTCCATCACGAACGGGGTGAGACTGCCGTCGTTGCCGACCTCGAACACGGTGCCTTCGGCGAGGGAGCCGACGAGAAAGCGGGCGTTCGTCCGATCGTACTCGATGCCCTCCGGGATCACGCCGCCGCGCTCCATGACGATCATCTCGGGGATTTCGCCGGCCTCCGGCGGCTCGGCCTGCGGAGAGGCGGCCTGAGGAGAGGCGACCGGCGGGGGCGACTCGGCTTCGGGCTCGGTGGCGGGGCTCGTGGGCTCGGGCTCGTCGGTGCAGCCGACGATCAAGGCCGCCACGGCGGCGACGGCGACTGGTCTGAGGGCCATAGCGATCACCTCCCGTTGCGTTTTCTTGAAGTATCGCAGCGATGGTAACACCTCGCGGAGCGCTTTCGCCCGCGTTGCGCGCTCCCGCTGCCGCGCGCCGCGATGCGCGGCCATTGCCGCGGCGGATGCTTCGCGGCCTCGCGCCGCACTGGTCACGCGGCCGCGCGCACCGTAGAGTCCGGGTCGGCCGCGACGTGCGCGGCGCAGGCGACGGAGACGGCCACGCGATGGAGCAAACGGACTTTCTGTTCCTCGTCGCCGTCCCCGTCGTCGGCTTCGCGTCGGGATTCATCAACACGCTCGCCGGCAGCGGCTCGCTGATCACGCTCCCGCTGCTGATCCTTCTCGGGCTGCCGGCGAACGTCGCGAACGGCACGAACCGGGTGGGCATCGTCGTTCAGTCGATCGTCTCCGTGGCGACCTTCCGCCGGCGGGGCGCGCTCGACGTCGTCGGGACCGTGAAGCTCGTCGTCCCCGCCGTGCTCGGTGCCGGCGTCGGCGCCGCTCTCGCCGTCGACCTCGACGAGGTGCTGCTCCGGCGCACGATCGGCGTGCTGATGCTCGTGATGCTCGCCGTCGTGCTGCTGCGTCCCGGCCGCTGGCTCCAGAGCCATGCGACGGGACGCGAAGCGAGCGCGTGGATTCAGGTTCCGCTCTTTTTCGCGATCGGCGTGTACGGCGGGTTCATTCAAGCCGGCGTCGGCATCTTTCTGCTCGCGGGCCTCGTGCTCGGTGCCGGCTACGACCTCGTCGGCGGCAACGCCGTGAAGAATCTGATCGTGCTCGTGTTCACGTTCGCGGCGCTCGCCGTGTTCGTCGTGAACGATCAGGTCCGGTGGGGTGTGGGCGCGCTCCTCGCCGGCGGCAGCGCGGCCGGCGCATGGACGGCCGCGCATCTCGCGGTCGCCCGCGGCGCGCCGTTCGTCCGGTGGGTGCTGATCGCGATCCTCGTCGTGTCCGCCGCCGCGCTGCTCGGCGGCGCCGGCGGCGGGTAGGCGCCCGCGCGAATACGGAGGCACGCGAGCCTGCTCGTCGCCGGCACGGCTCGCGGCGCGTGCGCCGCTCAGGGGCCGCCGGGAGCGTAAGCCGGCGGAAGATCCGGCGCGGGCGGCGGCTTCCGCGGCGCCGCGACCGAAGCTTCCGCCGCGAACGCGTCGAGCAGCAACTCCGGAATCCGGTGCATCTCGGCGATCGCCGACCCGCGCGGCTCGAGACCGGGCGTGAACCCGGCGTCGCGGAGCGACGCGAGGATCGCGGGGCGGCTCGTGATCACGTGCATCGGCACGTCCCGACGCGCGCCGCGGCCGGCGACGCTCGCGGCGGGCTGATGATCGCCGAGCAGGATCAGCACCAGGTCGTCGCCGGCATGCTCGGCCAGAAAGCCGGCCCACACGTCGTACGCATAGCGGAGCGAATCGGCGTAGGCCGGCCCGAGGTTCAGCCATTCGGGCCGCGCGGCGAGGCTCGCGCCGAGCGGCGCCTCGTCGTAAGGACGGCCGGTCTCGAGACGGGACCAGTCCGGCTGATAGGGCGGCGTCGGCCGAAACGGCACGTGCGTGCTGATCGTCGCGAGCAGCACGAACGACGCCGGTCCGCGGCCGTCGCCGACGCCGAGATCGTCGAGCTTCCCGAGCACGTACTGATCCGGGATACGCCACCAGCCGAACTCGGGCCCCCGCCAATCGAGCGCCTCGGCGTCCGCGATCGTGTCGAAGCCGAAGGCGTCGCCCTCCGGCCAGCTCTCGCGCAGCCCCGGCATCACGGCGACGGTGCGGTAGCCGCTCCGCTCGAGCCGCGCGGCGAACGTGTCGCCGCCTCGCGCGAGCAGCGTTTCGTAAGCGCCGCCGTTGTCGACGCGAAGCCCGGACAGAAAGCTCGCATGCGCGAGCCACGACGCGCCGGCGAACGTCGGCGACTCGACGAACGCGGACACGGCCTGCCGGCCGGTGCCGGCGACGGCGTCCGCCAGCCGGCGGCGGGCATCCGTCACCGCGGCCGCGATGTCCGGCCGGTCGAAGCCCACCGCGCCGTACGACTCGACGAACGCGACGACGACGTCGGCGCCGCGAACGGCCGGCAGCGGACCGTCGCCGAAATCGACCGGCGGCGGCAGCAGCCGGCCTTCGCGGTCCGCGGCCATCGCGTCGGCGAAGAGCCGAACCTGCCGGGCCCAAGTGCCGGTGACGGGCGAGGAGAACGGATCCGGGAGCGGCAGGCCGGCGCGGACGAGCGCGTAGAGCGCGGCGACCGCGGCCGCGGAAACAAAGAGCACGCGCCGCTCTTCCGGCGCCGAGGCGGCGGCCGCGACGCGCCCGATCGCGCGCCGCAAACCGAGGAACACCGCCGCGACGAGCACGGCAGCCACGGCGAAGCCGGCGCCGAGCTGCCAGGGGGCCGCGACCTTCGCGAGCATCGCGGCGACGTGCGGAACATGCGGTGCGTCGAAATAGAGATGGATCGGCCGACCGTACAGCGCCGCCGTCGTCACCTCGGCGTAACGCCCGACCGCCATCGCACAGAGCACGGCCGCGAGCACCGTCACGACGCGACGCGACGGACCCCGCCCGATCGCCCCGGCCGCGGCGAGCCCGAGCACGAGCAGCGCGATCTCGATCGACAGCGAAGCTCGCGGGACGATCCAGAGGGTCGGCCAGACGTTGTCGAACGTGAGCGCGAAATCGAGCAGCGCCAGCGCGGCGGCGAGGCCGGCCCAGCTCATCGCGGATCGGATCACCGGCTCCGCTCGGCCGCGATCAGACGCGGGCCGAAGCGGCTCGGCGGGCGAGCCAGGCGGTGTCGATCGCGAACGACGCGACGAGCGCCGCGAGCGCGGCCGCCGCGAGCACCGTGCTTCGGGCCGGCGACGTGAACGGCGCGAGGCACAGCAGCAGCGCCGCGACCTGCAGGACGCACACCGTTTGCCGGCGCCGGCTCGGCGGCAGCGGCGCGCGCATCCACGGCAGGCGGCTGCCGGCCGCGACGAAGGCGTAGCGCATCAGACCGATCAGCAGCACCCATGCGTCCGCCTTGCCGAATCGCCAGACGAGCGCCGCGAGCACGAGAATCGTGAGCGCATCCGTCTCCATGTCGAAGCGGGCGCCGAACGCAGTGACGACGCCTCGACGCCGTGCGAGCGATCCATCGAGGCCGTCGAGCGCGAGCGCCGCGCCCGCGACGGCGATCGCGAACCACAGGACCGGCGTCGAGCTCTCGGCGACGAGGAGCCCGCCGACGAGCGACGTCAGCGCGCCGCGCGCGAGCGTCACGTGGTTGGCCGCACCGAAGGTTCCGTGCAGCTGCCGGGCGGCCGTGAGCAGCGCGACGACGGCGCCGGCGAGAAAGGCCGCGAGGACCAGCGGCACGTACAGGCCGCGCAACGCGAAGCCGCGTTGCGCGACCACGGCGACGACGGCGAGGACGGCCGTCAGCAACGCCACGGCGACGACGGCATCGTGAAGCCGGCGAAGAGCGTCGAACGCGACGGATGAGCGGGCGTACATGCGCGGAAACGCTTGCATGTTCGAGGGCCGCTTGCAAGTATCGCCGTGCGTCGAGCGGCGAGCCTCGCGCCGCTCGGCCCTCCTGCCTGCTACCGATTCGTTCCGAAGCGAGCCCGAGAAGAGATGACGACGAAGGCGCCCGGCGGCGAAGCACGCGCGTTCTGGGTCGCGGCGCCCGGGCGCGGCGAAATCCGAGCCGAGGCGCTGCGGGCGCCGGGCACGGAGGAGGTGCTCGTCGAGACGCTGTACTCCGGCATCAGCCGGGGAACCGAGGTCTTGGTCTTCGAAGGGCGCGTGCCGCCGTCGGAGCATGGGCGAATGAGGGCCCCGTTCCAAAACGGCGATTTCCCGGGGCCGGTCAAGTACGGCTACGCAAGCGTCGGCCGTGTCGAGGCGGGACCGTCCGCTCTCGAGGGCCGCACGGTCTTCTGCCTCCACCCGCACCAGACTCGATTCGTCGTGCCGGCCGCGGCCGTGCATCCGCTGCCGGACGGCGTGCCGCCCGAGCGGGCCGTGCTCGCGGCGAACCTCGAGACGGCGGTGAACGGGCTCTGGGATGCCGCACCCGTCATCGGCGACCGGATCGCCGTCGTCGGCGCGGGGACCGTCGGCTGCCTTGCGGCCTGGCTCGCTGCCGGCATCCGGGGCTGCGCGGTGGAGCTCGTCGACATCGACGGCGGCAAGGCCGCGGCGGCGGCCGCGCTCGGCGTGCGCTTCGCCTCGCCCGACGAGGCTGCCGGCGACGCCGACGTCGTGATTCACGCGAGCGGCACTGCCGGCGGCCTCACGGTCGCGCTCGGGCTCGCCGCGTTCGAGGCGAAGGTCGTCGAGCTCAGCTGGTACGGCGCCGGGCCCGTCGCCGCGCCGCTCGGCGAGGCCTTCCACAGCCGCCGGCTGGCGCTCGTCTCGTCCCAGGTCGGCACCGTCGCCATGCGCCGGCGCGCCCGCCGGACGCCGGCGCAGCGCCTCGCGCTCGCGCTCGAGCTGCTGCGCGACCCGCGCCTCGACGCGCTGATCACCGGCGAGAGCCCGTTCGAGTCGCTGCCGGCCGTGATGAGCGAGCTCAGCCGCTCGCCGGCCGGCGCGCTGTGTCATCGGATCCGCTACGCGGCCGGGAGGTGACCATGTTCAGCGTGACGGTCCGCAGCCATTTCATGATCGCGCACAGCTTCCGGGGCGAAGTGTTCGGGCCTGCACAGCGGCTGCACGGGGCGACGTACGTCGTCGACGCCGAGTTTCGCCGCGGCGAGCTCGACACCGACGGCCTCGTCGTCGACATCGGCAAGGCCGGCGACGCGCTCCGTGCGGTGCTCGCCGATCTCGATTACCGCAACCTCGACGACGAGCCCGCCTTCGCGGGCCGGAACACGACGACCGAGTTCCTCGCGTGGGTCGTCTTCGAGCGCCTCGCCGAGCGGATTCGCGCCGGAGCGCTCGGCCCCGGCGCGCGGTCGCTGCATTCGCTGCGGGTCACGCTGCACGAGTCGCATGCGGCGTGGGCGTCGTACGAAGGCCGTCTCGTCGATTCGGCGGGAGCGTAGCGTTTGGCCGCCGCCGACCTCCTCGTGCCCGGCGACCCGGCCACGCCGACCGGCGGGTACCTCTACGACCGGCGCATCGTCGAAGGGCTTGGCGCCCGGGGCTGGGCGGTCCGGGTGCTCGCGCTCGACGCGAGCTTTCCGCGGCCGACGGCGGCGGCCGTCGCGGCGGCCGAGCGGACGCTCGCCGCGATCCCGGCCGCACGCGCCGTGATCGTCGACGGCCTCGCGCTGCCGGGCCTCGCCGAGCCACTCGCGGCCGCCGCGAAGCGGCTGCGGATCGTCGCGCTCGTGCATCATCCGGTCGCGGACGAGACGTCGCTTTCGCCGGAGCTTCGCTCGAGCTGCCGGCGCGCGGAACGCGCGGCGCTCGCGGCGGCCGAGCGAGTCGTCGTGACGAGCCGCTGGACCGCGCGCCGCCTGGCCGACGACGGCGTTCCGCCCGATCGCATCCGGGTCGTGGAGCCCGGGACCGACCGGCCGTCTCGCCCGGCGGAGCCCGCCCGGCCGCCCAACGGCGCGGGCCCCCTGGCGAAACAGGGCGGCGTCGAGCCGGGCGCGCGTCACGGCTCCGCCGCGGAGCCGCGCCCCGTGCGTCTGCTGTGCGTCGCGACGCTGACCGAGCGGAAAGGGCATGCGCTCCTGCTCGACGCGCTCGCGGCACTCGAGGACCGCCCGTGGCGACTCGACTGCGTCGGCAGCGTAACCCGCGAGCCCGCGACCGCCCGCGCCGTGTGCGAACGGATCGAGCGGCTCGGGCTCGAGGGGCGCATCGTCGTGCACGGCGAGATGCCGGCCGACCGGCTCGAGGCGTGCTACGCGGAAGCCGACGCGTTCGTCCTGCCGTCGTACCTCGAGGGCTACGGCATGGCGCTTGCCGAAGCGCTTGCGCACGGCCTGCCCGTCGTCAGCACGACCGCCGGCGCGATTCCGGCGACGGTGCCGCGGGAGGCGGCGCTCCTCGTTCCGCCGGGCGACCGCGCGGCCCTGACGGACGCGCTGCGCGCGCTGCTCGACGACGCGGGGCTCCGCGCGCGGCTCGCCGCCGGCGCGCGGGCCGCCGGGGAGCGTCTGCCGACCTGGGCGGATGCGGCGGCGCGCTTCGCGGCCGCGATCGCCGATCTGGCCGACGCGCCGGAACCGGCACGGGCGCGGCCGTGAGCGCGGCCTCCGATTCCGCCCCTCCAGGGGCCCGGATCCGATGAGCGGCTTCGCGGCGGAGTGGCTGGCCCAGCGGGAGGCCGCGGACCGCGCGGCCCGCTCCGCCTTGCCCCCGGTCGAGGCCGTCGGCGCGAACCGCGAGCACGACGCCCTCGACGTGGTCGATCTCGGAGCCGGCACCGGCGCGAACCTGCGCTTTCTCGGCCCGTGGATCGCGCGCCGCCAGCGCTGGACGCTGGCCGACGACGACCCGCACCTGCTCGCGCTCGCCCGCTCGGCGACGGCCGAGTGGGCCGCGGCGCACGGGATCGCGGTCGAGGACGCGGGCGGCGAGAGCGCGCCGGGCTTCGTGCTCCGCGGCCCGGAGCTCGAGTGCCGGGTCGCGACGGTCGCCGTCGACCTCGCGCACGTCGTCGCCCCGGAGCTCCCGCGCGGAAGTCTCGTCACGGCGTCGGCGCTGCTCGATCTCGTGTCGGAGCGCTGGCTGCGCGCGCTCGCCGCGCGCTGCGCGAAGGCGAAGGCCGCGGTCCTGTTCGCGTTGACCTATGACGGGCGGATCGATCTAGAGCCCGCCGACGACGGCGACGCGCGCCTCCGCGCTCTCGTCAATAGACATCAACGCCGCGACAAAGGCTTCGGCCCGGCGCTCGGCCCGTCGGCTCCGGCCGCGGCGCTCGATTGCTTCGCGGGCGAGGGCTACGTCATGTCGTCGTCGCGTTCCGACTGGCGGCTCGGCCCGGAGCACGCCGCCCTTCAGCGCGCGCTCGTCGACGGCTGGCTCAGCGCGGCACGGGAGGCGGCACCGGACGAGGCGGACGCGCTCGATCGGTGGCAGCGGCGCCGGCACGCGGATCTCGCCGCCGGGCGCCTGCGAATCGTCGTCGGGCACACCGACGTCGCCGGCTACCTTCCGTGACCGGCCCGGCCCCGGGTTCCGGGGCCGAGGATCAAAGCACGCGCGTCAGGCCGGCGGCGTCTCCGGGCTTCGCAGGCTCGTCGGCCGTGCCGCGGAGATCGCAGTCGAACAGGATGTCGGCGCCCATACGGAAGACGCGGTGCGCCGGGCGCAGGCACTCGCTCAAGTGATGGCGCGCGACGAGGCGAATGCCGGGGCGGCCGTGACCCGTCACGAGCGGCGCCACCGCGATCTGCAGCCGGTCGAGGAGGTCGGCCTGCAGAAAATGCGAGACCGTGGCCCCGCCGCCTTCGACGAACACCGAGTGGACCCCGCGCCGGCGCAGCACGTCGAGGAGCACGTCGAGCGCGAGCCGGCCCGCCGGCGCCGGGATGCCGACGACCTCGGCTCGGCCGTGCCGGGCGCCCTCCTGCTCGACGCGGTCCTCGGCGGAGATCAGCAGCGTCGGCGCCTCGCCGTCGGCGAAGACGCGGTAGTGCGCGGCGAGGCGGCGGCGCGGATCGAGCACGACGCGAAGCGGATTCGGCCCGCTCGCGAGCCGCACGGTGAGGCGCGGGTCGTCCATCGAGATCGTCTCCGCACCGACGACGACGGCCCCGCAAAGGGCGCGCATCCGGTGCAGATGCAGCACGTTGTCCGGACCCGTCACGTAATACGAGTCGCCGGAGTCGGTCGCGATGTAGCCGTCGAGGCTTTGCCCGAGGTGCGCGACCGTGAACGGCCGGCCGGCCGACGCGCGGCAGACGGGCAGATAGAGATCGAGCAGCGCGCGGGCCGCCGGCGCGAGCGCGTCGGCCGGCCGCCAATTTCCGTCGTCGCGCACGACCATGCATCGGCCGTCGTCCGCGGACACCTCCGCGGCGTGCCCGTCGGCGCCGATCGCGTAGCCGCGCGCCGTGCCGTCGAGGCGCGCGTCGCGCAGCGCGAGGAGCAGGCTCCAGGCTTCGCGGACCGCGGCCGGCGCGGCGTCCGCCGCGCCCGCCTCCCCCGACGCGGACGGCGTCGGCGACTCGCTCGAGGTAGGGCGGCGAACGGACAGAGGCTCGGCTCCGTGGCGGGTATCAGCGAGAGGTTGCGGCCGTGACGGCGCGGGTTGTTGGTATCCTAGCACTACGGTGAGCGAATACCGAAGGCAAGACGTGCGGCGCGCGCGCGAAATCAACGGCGATCCGGCGGCGCTCGGGATCGACCGAGCGGTCGGCGAGATGCGCCGCGGGCGGGCGATTCACATCGCCGGGCGGAGCACGAGCGGCGCGCCCGCGGGGCTCGTGACGGCCGCCGCGGAGACCGCGCAGGCGCCGCTCGTCCGCCGGCTGGAATTCACCGGACGCCGGCTGATCGTGCTGCTGACCGAGGAGCGGGCGCATTCGATCGGCATTGCCGGCAACGCGCGCGGGCCGGTCGCGGTCGCGCTGCCGCCGGGTGCTCAGATCGAGTATCTGCGGGCGCTCGCGGGCGCGAGCCCCGGGCAGCCCGATCTGCGGCTCGCGAGCGTCGAGCACGCGCCGCGCTGCGGTCCGCTCGCCGCCGCCGGCTTCAAGCTCGCGAAGGCCGGCCGCTTGCTGCCGGCGCTCGTCGCGATCGAGTCCGACGCTCCGCCCGACGCGTCCCTGCTGTCGCTCGACGTCGACGACATCGAGAGCCAGGCGCGCTTCGCGCGGCACAGCTTGAAGCAGATCGGGCAGTCGCGCGTGCCGCTCGCCGACGCGGTCCACTGCGAGCTTGCGCTGTTCCGCGACGAGCACCGCTTGGGCGAGCACGTTGCGGTGATCATCGGCGAGCCGAACCTCGCCGAGCCGGTGCCGGTCCGGCTGCATTCGGCGTGCCTGACCGGCGATCTCCTCGGCAGCCTTCGCTGCGACTGCGGCGAGCAGCTCCGCACCGCGGTTCGCCGGATCGCCGAACTCGGCGGCGGCGTGCTGTTGTACCTCGACCAGGAAGGGCGCGGAATCGGCCTGGCGAACAAGCTCCGGGCGTACGCGTTGCAGGACGACGGCCTCGACACGATCGACGCGGACCGCCACCTCGGCTTTCTCGCCGACGAGCGCAACTACGACGTGGCCGCGGCGGTGCTGCAAGCCCTCGGCGTCTCGCGCGTCCGGCTGCTGACGAACAACCCGCAAAAGATCGCCGCGCTCGCCGCGCACGGCATTCACGTCGCCGGCCGCCTGCCGCTCGTCGGCCGGACGAACTCGCACAACGAGCGCTATCTGAGGGCCAAGCGGGAACGCGCCGGCCACCTGGCCGACGAGTCGGAGGCCTGATCCTCCGCCGCGCTCAGTCGTCCAACGGGCCGCGGCGCAGGAGCGCGAGCGGCGTCGCCGCGACCTCGGCGATCAGCGTCGCCATGCGCTCGGCGACGTGGTCGAGATAGGCCTTGCCCTTGGCCGCAGTCGCGGCGGCCGCGTTTCCGCAGACTCCTTCCGGGTGGAGGTCCTGGCTCATCCAGCCGATTCCGGCCGGCTTCTCGGCCCCGAGCACGCGACGCTCGGCCGCGAGCTGCTCGGGCAAGCCCGCGAAGTCGCGGGCGAGATGCATGCGCACGAGATCGGGATGGAGATGGAGCATCAGCGACGTCTCGACGTCGCCGCCGTGGAGACCGTAGCGGAGCTCCCGGTCGTCGAACAGTCCCGGCGGCGCACCGAGCGAGAAATAGCTCGCACGGACGACGAGGAGCCCGTGCATCGCGCGGAGCCGCACCGCCGCGACGTCGACGAGGCTGCGCTGCCCGCCGTGAGCGTTCAGGATGACGAGCTTGCGCAACCCCGTGCGCGCCGCGCTGGCGGCGACCTCGGTCCACAGCGCGAGCAGCGTCTCCGCGCGCGCCGTGAGCGTGCCGGGAAACGCGGCGTGCTCCGGGCTGTGGCCGATCGGGACGCCGGGCAGCGCGAGCAGCGACACGCCGTGCGGGATGCGCTCGAGGGCGGCCCGCACGATCGCCGCCGCGATCAGCGCATCGGTCGCGAGCGGGAGATGCGGGCCGTGCTGCTCGATCGCGGCGACCGGCAGCACGCCGATCGTGGACTCGGGGTCGATCTCCGCGAGATCGCGGGACGTCAGATCCTGCCAGTAGCCGCTCGCCAATGCCGCCTCCGCCCGAACCTCGCGACGCCCGGCCCCGAACGCCGAGCGCGAGGCATCGCCCGTGACTCGAAGCGATGCTCGCACAGCGGCGCGGCTGCCGTCATCCGCGCCGGGGACGACGACGCCCCGGGCGGCGGTCCCGATGTCGCCGCGGGCAGACAGGTTGACCGTCCCGGGCGGCCGGCTAACGTGAGACCGTGGGTATCGGAGTCATGCTGATCAGCTAGGACGAACAGCTCAAGAGCACAAGGACGTGCTCGCTCTGCCGTCCCGCTGTCGCGCGTCAGCGCGCGAGCTTCACCTGCTCGGTCGCCGCCGTCGACGCGCGCAGCGTGCCCGGCGGCACCCGAACGTCGTCACCCTTCAAATGCTCGTCGAAGAACTCGAGCATCGCCGCGGCCGTGGCCAGAACCGATTCGCGGCCGCGGTACGAGTGCCCCTCCCGAGGCAGCAGCAGGATCTCGGCGTCGCCGCCGTTGTGGCGGATCGCCTCGTAGAACTGGATCGACTGGATCGGCGGCGTGCCGGCATTCTCGTCGAGCAGCCCGTGCACGAGCAGGATCGGTTCCTGGATCCGGTTCGAGTACAGGAACGGCGACATCGCGAGATAGGTATCGCGGGCCTCCCACAGCGACCGCCTCTCGGTCTGGAAGCCGAAAGGCGTGAGGGTCCGGTTATACGCACCGCTCAGCGCGACGCCGGCCCTGAAGAGGTCGGAGTGCGCGAGGAGGTTCGCGACCATGAACGCGCCGTAGCTGTGGCCCGCGACGCCGACGCGGTCGCGATCGATGAAGCCGGTGGCCGCCGCCGCCTCGATCGTCGCATACGCGTTCGTCACGATCTGCTCGATGAACGTGTCGTTCGCGGTCGCCGCCGAGCCGATCACCGGCATCGACACCTCGTCGAGCACCGCGTAGCCCTTGAGCAGGTAGAACAGCTTGAAGGCACGTTCGAAGTCCGGGAACTGCTCTGCGGTCACCGGCTGGATCGCCTGCGTGTCCTCGCCGTAGACCCGTGGATAGGCCCAGATGATCAGCGGCAGAGGGCCGGCCGACTCGTGCGCGGCAGGCAGGTAGAGGTTCGCCGAGAGCCCGAGGCCGTCGGGACGCTCGAACCGCAGCGGGATGCGCCGGGCGTCCTTCAGCCCGGGCGCCGGATGATCGTAATGCGTCAACGCACGCATGCCGCCCGGGCTGCGAACGAAATAGTTCGGCGGCTCCCGCGACGTCTCGCGGCGCGTGATCAGCACGCTGCCGTCGGGGGCCAGCATGCCCACGATCCCCTCGTTCGCCTTGCCGTCGGACTCCCACAAGCGCTCGGTCTGGAGGGTATCGAGCCGCATGTAGTCGAGGTACGCGTGAACGCCGCCTTCCGTCGCAACATGACCGCGGAGGAAGATGCCGTTGTCGTGCACGGCGACGACCTCCTTGCCCCACGGATTGATCTTCAGCATCGGCCGGCCGAACCTCGAAAACGCCGCGTCGACGCTGCTCTCCGCGACGAGCCGCGGATCGCCGCCGTCGCTCGGAACGAGCCAGTGGCGGCGGAGTCGGCGCAGGGAGTCGTATTCCGAGACGAGCACGTCCCCGGTGCCCTCGAGCCACTCGAGACCCGCGTAGGAATGCTGAGTACGGAACAGCTCCCGCGGTTGCTCGATATACGGCGCGCCCTGCATCACGATCCGGTCCCCGCCGTCGTAGCGCTGGACCCAGACGAGCGTGGCCGGCATCGATGCATGCCACTGCATGGCCCGCGGCGCATTCGGCTGCGTGCCTGCCGCCGCGAAGGTCTTCACGACGCGGCCGAAGCGGTCCCAGACCTCGACGGTCCGCAGCGGCTCGGTGACGCCCGAAACCTGCGGGTACGGCGGCAGCATCCTCGAGACGAGCAGGAACGCGCCGCTCGGCGCCGGCTCGACGTCCTCGATCGCGGCCGGCCCGCCGATCTTGCGGCGCTCGCCGGTCTCGACGTCGATCATCGTCAGGTTCGCCTCGATCAGGTGGCGGATCGTCCACTGATCGAGCGCCTGGTGCTGGGAAAGCGCCTGCATCGTCGTCGGCGCCGTGAGTCGGAACAACGCGTCGGCGGTCGGCACGACGACTTTTCGCTTCTCGCCGTTGATCAGGCGGCAGAGCACGTGGCGATTGTCCGGCATCCACGTGCACGGGGCGCTCAGCGTGCCGTTCAGCGTCGGCCCGACGAGCCGGCGCACGGTTCCCTCGACCGGATCGCCGACCCAGAGCTCGATGCCGTCGGCCACCGTGGCCGTGAACGCGAAATGGGAGCCGTCCGCCGCCCACATCGGAAAGCCGAGCACGGCGCCGTCGGGCACGTCGAGCGGCGTTTGCCGGCCGGTGGCGAGGTCGACCAGCGTCAGGCCGTAATAGGCGATCGGAGCATGCCGCCCGTAGGTGCGCGGGTCGACCTTCAGGCCGACGACCGAGACCACCGGTTTCGCGAGGTGCTCGGAGGAGACGAGCTCGCGCTCGTGCACGAGGAGCGCGTAGTGGTGGCGGGGCCCCTCGGCGAGGTTCGGCAGCGGCGGCGCATCGAGCAGGCGCAGCACGTCCGGCGGAAGCTCGGCCGCCTGCGCCCCGATGGCGGCACCGAGGCACGCGGCGGCTGCGGCGGCCCGCAGGAGCCGTCGTGCGAGGCTGCGGAACCCGCCGTGCCCGCCCGCCGCATGGGCGAAGCGACGCAACGGGCCGCGCGTCTTGGTGCCTTCTCCGACCACGTGAGTACTGGCCTCCGTTCGTCGTCGAGCTGCGCACGCGGCGTCCGCAATCGGCCGCGCCGACGCGCTTCTAGCCCGAAGTATTCTCCGCCCCCCCAAAGACTTGCGCGGCGAACCCGCGGCACGGCATCAGGATTCCGACGGGGATACTAACATCTATCGACCCAGAAATTGGAATTCGGTTGCAAAAAATGCGACCGAAATTCCAATGTGCTTCGCAACGCCCCGCCAGGGCTCGAAATGCGGCGAGCGCGGGCCGCCGGGCGGCCGTTCCGGCGAGGACAGGCGGGCCCGCAGCGAGGCCTGGGACCAAGGCGGCCTCGGTCTGGCAGCTCGGCGTGGTGAAGCCGGGCGACAACCTCGCGCCGAACGCCGCCCCGACCCGTGACGGCGACGCCGACTACGCGCTCGGCACGATGACCGCGGCGCTCGGCACGATGACCGCGGCGCGCGTGATCACCACCGCCGGAATGATCACCGCGGTCGGCGTCAGCTTCCAGGCAGGCGCGGCCGCCGGCGTCGCTCGCGGCCCGGCCGCCGCCGCTCGGCCGATGCGCGCCGCTCGGCGCCGTCATGCGTCCGTCACAGGTCCGGCCATAGGCTCGTCCGGGTGGCTTCCGGAACGCTCCCCGAAGCGGGCCGGGATTCGGCTCGAGGACTCATGAAATGCATCTCACGCCAGGCTCATCGGTCGTCGCCCTCGTCCTCGCCGCGCCGCTCGCCGCGGCGGCCGGCGAGAGCGCCTCGCCCCCCGCGCTTCCCGAAACCGCGGCGGACGGCCCGTCCGCCGCCAACGCCGAAGCCGGCGGGACGGCCGGGCGGCCCGCGCTCGTGTCGGTCGGCCGGGACGGCGTCGAGATCCTGTCCCCGGACGGCGACTTCTCGCTCGAGATCGGCGGACGCCTGCATGCCGATTGGGTCCGGCACGGCAGCCTCGCTGGCGGGGCCGACGACGGCGCGCGGATCCGACGTGCTCGAATCGCGCTCGGCGGACGGCTCGAGCGCGATTGGCGCTGGACGGCCGAGACCGACTTCGCCGGCGACGCGGTCGCCGTCAAGGACTTCTCGCTCGGCTATCACGGCTGGACACGGGTCGCGGTGACGGCCGGCCAGCAGAAGCAGCCCTACAGCCTCGCGCTCGAAATGAGCTCGAACGACCTGCCTTTCGTCGAGCGCGGCATCGACAACGCGTTGCTCGCGCCCTTCGTCGATCGTGCGATCGGCGTGCGCGCCGACGCCGCCGGCAAGCGCTGGTTCGCCGCGGCCGGGGTGTTCGGCGGATCGACCGGCGATCGGGAGTCCGGCTGGGGGGCGAGCGGCCGCTTCGTCCATGCGCCGATTCTCGACGGGCGCCGCGTGCTGCATCTCGGCTTCCGCGCCGCGCGCCGCGAGCCGGACGACGCCGTGCGGATTCGCGCGGAGACGACACCTTCCTCCGGCGTGCACGTCGTCGACACCGGGCCGATCCCGTCCGCCGAAACCGTGACCCTGCTCGGGCCCGAGGTCGCGTTTGCCGCAGGCCCTTTCTCCGTCGCGGCGGAGCACACGCGCGCAAGGCTCGAGGGAACGGGCGCCGACGCGACGTTCACGGCATGGCATGCCGCGGTCACGCTCAGCCTCGGGGGCGCCACGCCGGCCGGCGCCTACGACATCGGCGCCGGAGAGTTTCGGAACCCGAGCTCTGCTCCCGGCTTCGCGCGCTCCTGGGAGCTCGCCGCGCGGACCGCCTCGATCGACCTGAACGACGGCGGGCTCGCCGGCGGAAGCGAGAGGACGTTCACGATCGGCGCGAGCTGGTACGCGAACACGAATGTCAGAATGATGCTCGACTGGACGCGCGTGACCGATACCGATGCATCGAGCGCGCTGCCGATCGAGGCCGACGGCCTCGACGTCCTGACCCTGCGCCTTCAATACGCTCTCTGAGCGGTCGCGCCCCCGGGGGCGTTTACACAGATTGTGAGGGGCGTGGAGCGACATCCTGCACCGAGGAATCG
Organism: Gammaproteobacteria bacterium; assembly: GCA_036381015.1. Lineage (NCBI taxonomy): Bacteria > Pseudomonadati > Pseudomonadota > Gammaproteobacteria > Gammaproteobacteria bacterium. The sequence goes on along the minus strand of DASVDR010000008.1, from coordinate 144,404 downwards.
CGCGCGCGTGCACGGGCTCGACGCCGCGGATTGGCGGTTTCTAATTTTTTTGAGACAATCGCAGCATCCAGACTTTTGTTTACGAGAAACTGTTGCGGATCGAGGATCGCGTCGCCGATCTCGCGGAGCGGGACGTTCGCGCTGCGCGCGAGCTCTGCTTCGAACGCATCGAGCAGAGGTCCGCTCTCGAGCGTGAGCACGCTCGACCAAGCGCGCCTTCTTCGGTCCCTGGCCGTCAGCAGCAGACTCTTCTTGCCGGGCTCCACGGACATCGCCGTGGAGCGGATCAACACCAGCGACTCCGTCTTCCCTGAGTAGCGTCCGCTGCCCGACACCCACTCGAGGGGCCACCCCGGTATGCCTTCACGGACAGGAACGGCGACCATCGCGCAAATCCCGAACATGCTCATCCAATCCACCCTTGTCGGTCTCCCTGAGTCATACACGGACAGCGCCCGACCCCGTTCCCCGGGGAGCGAACGAGCGGCTCATCTCGCCGCCGCGGGCCGTCTCGCGCGCGCCACACGCCTGGTACGATTCTTGCTCCGCGAGCGGAAAATGAAGCCCCACTTTGCTCGGTGCGCCTGTTATTGCTGGAGGACAACGTCGATGCCGCCGCGTCGCTCGCGGAGGCACTGACGTACCTCGACGAGAGCTACGAAATCCGCCGCGTCACGCAGCTCAAGGACGCCGAGCGGGTCGTGCGGGACGAGCCTCTCGAGGTCGCCTTGATCGATCTCACGCTGCCTGACGCCGACGGGTGTGACGCGGCGGTCACACTTCGCCGTGTCGCCCCCGACCTGCCCCTGGTCGCACTCACGGGAAAGGACTTCGAGGCCGTGGCTCTCGAGCTGGTCAGGATCGGCGTTCAGGATTTCCTGCAAAAAGGCAACACGTCCGTGCAGCGGATCCACCAGGTGCTGCAGCTCGCCGTGGAGCGCCATCGGCAGGAAACCGCGCTCCGCCGCCAGGCGTGCTTCGACGCGCTGACGGGCGTGCTCAATCGCGCGGAGCTCTACAGGCAGCTCGCGAAGGCGATCAGCCACGCGACCCGCAGCGTGTATCGCGGCGCCGTCATGATCATCGACATCGACGACTTCAAGCAGATCAACGACGGCTACGGCCACCAGGCCGGCGATCTCGTCCTGAAGGACATCGCCGCGCGCCTCTCCGCCGTCGCGCGCGCCGGGGACAGCATCGGCCGCATCGGCGGAGACGAGTTCGTCCTGATCCTCGAGGGGCTGCGCAGCCGCGAGGACGCGGCCGCGGCGGCGAAGAAAGCGAGCGAGACGACGAGCTACGAGCTGAAAGTGAACGGGCGCTGCGTGCCGGTCTCGACGAGCATCGGCGTTGCGGTATTCCCCGATCAGGCCGACAGCTCCGAGACCCTGCTCGAGCTTGCGGACAAGGCGATGTACGTGGCGAAGCGTAAGGGAAAAAAGCAGTTCTGCTTCTACGCGCCGTCGCACGGCAACGGCGGCCACCGGAATTGACGCCGCGCTTCGTGCGCCGCGGCGCGGACGGCGCCGGTAATCCAAAAATCGCGTGGCATGGAAGTTGCACTCGCCCGTCCTGGCCGGTCGCGGACCGCGGAGAGGCGCGCCGGGCGGCCGTCATTCAAGGTCAGGGATGGAGCGAGAGATGACGTTGGAAAAATTGATGCACCGTCTCGCAATTGCGAGCTTCGCAGCCATGACGCTCGGCATCGCGGCGTGCAACACGGTCGAGGGCGTGGGCGAGGATGTCGAAGCGGCCGGCGATGCGATCGAAGACGAGGCGGACGAGCGCAACTGAGCGGGCGGGCGAGCCCTCCCGGGATCGCGCCCTATAATCGCGCCCTATAAATGTTGCGCAAGGGCGGCGTGACCGGTCCCCGCGGTCCGGCGCGCTTGCCCGGCGACTCGCCGACCGATTACCGTCCCGCCCGTACGCGTAGCGGGGCGGGATGTGCTGAGCTACCAACACGAATATCACGCCGGCAATCACGCCGATGTGCTGAAGCATTGCGTGCTGACGCTGCTGATCGGTGCGCTGCAGAGGAAGCCCGCGCCGCTCCGCGTCATCGACACGCATGCCGGTTCGGGCGTGTACGATCTCGACGACGAGCGCGCGCTGCACCGACGCGAGCACGAGGGCGGGATCGCGCGCGTGCTCGCGCAGCGCGCGCGGCCGCCCGAGATCGCGCGCTACCTCGAGGTCGTCGAAGCCTTCAACGAGAACGGCGAGCTGCGCCGTTACCCCGGCTCGCCGCCAATCGCGCGTGCGTTGCTCCGGCCGCAGGATCACCTCGAGCTGTTCGAGCTTCATCCGCAAGCCTTCGCCGCGCTTGCCACGCGGTTTCGCCGCGACCGCCAAGCTCACGTTCACCGGCGCGACGCCCTCGAAGGCCTCGTCGCCGTCGTGCCGCCGCCGGAGCGGCGCGGCGTCGTCCTGGTCGATCCTTCGTACGAGACCCGGGATGATTTCGTCCGCGTGCCCGACGCGCTCGGCGCCGCGCACCGCCGCTGGGCGATCGGCGTCTACGCGGTGTGGTACCCACTGATCGACAAGCCCGCCGCCGCAAAGCTCGCCCGCGCGCTGCGTGCGCTGCCGCTGCCGCGGCTCTTCGAGGTCGAGCTCGAGATCTCCCCGGCGGCATCCGGCCTACGCGGATCGGGCCTCGTCATTGCGAACCTGCCGTTCGGAGTGGACGCCGAGCTCGAGCGACTGCTGCCCTGGCTCGATCGCGTCCTCGCGGGCGGGGCCGGGACGCACCGCGCAAGGTGGCTCGCACCGCAATGAGCGTCGGCGAGGACTTGCACGCCGCGCCGATTCACGCGGCCGAGTTCCGCTTCTACGCGGAGCTCAACGACTTCCTGCCGCAGGCCCGGAGACAGCGCTCGTTCTCTTACCGGTACACCGGGTCGCCGTCGCTGAAGGACGCGATCGAAGCGCTCGGCGTGCCGCACACGGAGGTGGATCTGATTCTCGTCGACGGTCGCTCGGCCGCGTTCGACGATCCCGTTCCGGCCGGCGCCCGCGTCGCCGTCTACCCGGCGTTCGAAACGCTCGACGTCGCCGGGCTCACCCGCTTGCGGCCGGAGCCGTTGCGCGTCACGCGCTTCGTCGCGGACGTTCATCTCGGCACGCTCGCGCGGTATCTGCGCCTCGTCGGCTTCGATACCGTCTGGCGCAACGATCTCGGCGACGACGAGATCATCGCGATCGCCGCCCGCGAGCACAGGATCATCCTGACGCGCGACCGCGGCATCCTCCGGGACGGACGCGTGACGCACGGCTACTGGCTGCGAGCCGTCGATCCGCGCGAGCAGTTCGAGGAGCTCGTGCGCGCGCTCGATCTCGCGCGCCGTGTGCGGCCGTACACGCGCTGCCTCGAATGCAACGGTCTTCTCGAGCCGCTGTCGCGCGAGGCCGCGAAACCGCTCGTGCCCGCACGGGTTCACGCCGCTCATCGGGAGTTCGTGCGCTGCGGCAGATGCGGGCGCGTCTATTGGTCGGGATCGCATCGCGCGCGGCTCGACGCGATCGTGCGAAGCGCGCTCGAAGCGGGACCGGCGCGCAGCTGAGGCGGCCGCCGGTCGCACGGCGAGGCGTGAAACGCGCGCCGACGCCGTGGAAGCCCTCGCCCTCGTGCCTCTCGAGCCCGCTCAGCCGTGCGCGCCGCCCGGCCCGTGAGCGTGGCCGTGCGCGATCTCCTCGCGGGTCGCGTCGCGCACGTCCACGATCTTCACGTCGAACACGAGCGTCTTGCCGGCCAGCGGATGATTGAAATCGAGGTCGACGTTGAAACGGCCGACCTTCAGCACGGTGGCCGTGCGATAGCCGGAGTCCGTGTTGACCGTCACCACCTTGCCGACCCCGAGCTTGCCGGGCCGCACGAGGTGCTTGATCGGCACGCGCTGCACCGCGTCCGAACGGCGCTCGCCGTACGCGTCCTCGGGCGGGACCGTGACCGTCAGCGCGTCGCCCGCGCGCTTGCCGCGAAGCTGCGCCTCGAGGCCCGGCACGATGTTGCCGCGGCCGTGAAGATAGGCGATCGGCCCGCGCTCCTCGGAGCTCTCCTCGAACGTGCCTTCCGCGTCCGTCAGCTTGTAGTGGAGCGTGACGACCTTGTTCAAGCCTATTTCCATGGATCGACTCGGGGCCGGGCGGCGGCAGATCTTTTGAAAGAAGAATCCATCGGTCGCGGGCCGCGATCAAGCTCCGCTCAGAGCTCTCGATAGACCCAACGCACCACGGCCTCCTCGAGCTCGGAGCCCGGACCGCGATGGGCGTCCTCGGCGTTCAGCAGTATCGCCACGACGTAATCCGCCCCGCTCGCGGCACGGACGTAACCGGCGAGCGCGGCCACGTGGTCGAGGCTTCCGGTCTTCACGTGCATGACCGCCGAGTAGCCGTCGAAGCGGTCGCGGGTCGTGCCGTCGAGGCCTCCGAGCGACAGCGACGACAAGAATTCCGGCGCGTACGGGCTCGCGGCGGCCGCGCGCAGCACGTCGACGAGCAGCGCCGCCGAGACGCGCGCGTCGCGCGACAGCCCTGCGCCGTTGTCCATCGCGAGCGTGCTCGTGTCGAAGCCGTTCGCGACGAGGAAATCCTCGATGACGTGCTTGCCCTTCTCGCGCGTGCCGGGCGCCCCGAGCTTCTCGGCGCCGAGCGTGTAGAGCAGCTGGCGCGTCATCACGTTGTTGCTGTTCTTGTTGATGCTGCGCACGACGTTGGCGAGCGGCGGCGACAGCCACGTCAGCGCGGGCTCGGAGCCCGCTGCGGCGACGCCCCGTCGCAAACTGCCTTCGAATCGCCCTCCGAGCTCCTCCCACAGCGTGCGAAAGAGCCCGAGAACGTACGTGTCGTGCCGCAGCACGGTGCGCGCCATCCGGTACGTCTCACAGCGCGACGGGAAGGCGCCGCCGAAGACGACCTCCGCGAGATCATCGCCGACGACGTCGACACTGATGCCCGCCTGGTAGCCTCGGCACGGACCCTCCGCGAGGCGAATGCGGTTGCGGATGTCGAGATTCGCGAGCGGCGGCTCGGCGACGATGTCGACGCGGCCGTCGGCCGGATTCGCGAAGAAGTGGAACTGCACCGCCTTGAAGTTCACGAGCAGCGCGCTCGGCAGCACGTTGTACGTTCGAAACGGCTGGCCGTCGAACTCGCCCGGAGCGGGCTCGTTCACCGCGAAGAAGCTGTCGTCGATCACGAGATCGCCGGCGATCTCCTCGAGCCCGATGCGGCGCAGCGCGCGCAAGAGCTTCCAGAACTCCTCGAGCACGAGATACGGATCGCCGTATCCCTTCAGGAGCAGGTCGCCATCGAGCTTGCCGTCGTCGAGCGGGCCGAGGAAATACACCTCGGTCGGCCACCGGTAGGTGGGCCCGAGAATCTCGAGGGCGGACCACGTGGTCACGAGCTTCATCACGGAGGCCGGATTGCGCGGCACGTCCGGCAGATGCGCGAGCACCGGCTCCGCCGAGTCGACGGCTTGCACGACGACGCTGACCGCGTCCTCCGGGATACCGTGGCCTTGCAGCACGCGCGCGACGGGCGGGGGCAGCGTCGACGCGAGCGCGCTCGCCGCGAGACACCACAGCGCGAATCCCATCGCCCCCCGCATGGGCAGCGGATTGTGCCGAAGTCCGCGCGCGATGAACAGCGGCGGCCTGCTCCGCTCGAGCAGCCGCTCGCGCTCGAGCTCGGCCTTCGTCGGCGCCGTGTTGTCTTCGAGCGCGCCGACGATTCCGAAGGAGGAAAGCGCGGTTTCCCTGTCCGCGGAGCGGGGTTTATAGTTTCCCGCGTCGTTGTCGGGAGAAGCGCGATGACCGAGGAACGAGACAAGCTCGACCGGCGCTCATTCATGGGCGCACTGGGCACGGCGGCCGGGGTCGGCGCGGCCGTGTTCTCGGGCGCGGCACGGGCGCAGGCGCCGAATGCCGCCCCGGCGCGGCCCGCGGGCCCTCCGGAGGAGGAGCTTCGCCCGTCGATGCGGCGCCCGACGAGGCTCTATCGGCTCGAGGCCGACGTCCACGATTGCGAGGTCGAAGGCGAGGTTCCGGCCGATCTGAACGGCGCCTTCTACCGCGTCGGCCCCGATCCGCAGTATCCGCTGCGTCCCGGCAACATCCCGTTCGACGGCGAAGGCCACGTCAGCATGTTCCGCATCAAGAACGGCCGCGTCGACTATCGCAGCCGTTACGTGCGCAACGACCGCTACCTCGCCCAGGACAAGGCGCGGCGCATCCTCTTTCCGATGTACCGCAACCCGTACATGGACGATCCGAGCGTCAAGGGCCTGTCGCGCAGCACCGCGAACACGCACATCATCGACCACCGCAAGGTTCTGCTCGCGCTGAAGGAGGACAGCCCGCCCTCGGCGCTCGATCTTCTCACCCTCGAGACGGTGGCGGCGAGCTACACGTTCGACGGCCAGCTCCCGAGCAAGACGTTCACGGCGCACCCGAAGACCGACTCGGAGACCGGCAACATGGTCGCGTTCGGGTACGAGGCCACCGGGCACGGCAGCCGCGACGTCTCGGTCTTCGAGTTCACGCCGGACGGCAAGCTCGTGTGGAACGCGATGATCCAGGTGCCGTACGTCGGCATGCTGCACGACTTCGCCGTCACGCAGCGTCACATCGTGTTCTACGTGATCCCGCTCGCGATCGACGAGGAGCAGATGCGCAACGGCGGCATCCACTGGTCGTGGGATTCGACGAAGCCCACGTACTTCGGAGCGATGCGCCGCGGCGGCGACGGCAAGGATCTCGTGTGGATCGAAGGCCCGACCCGTAGCGCCACGCACGTGATGGGCGCGTTCGACGACGGCAACCGCGTGTACGTCGACGTCGAGATGTCGATGTCGAACCCGTTCCCGTTCATGCCGATGCGGGACGGCGCGCCGTGGGATCCCGTGGCGGGCTCGAGTCACATCACGCGTCTCTCGGCGGATCTGTCGCAGCGGCGGCCGCGGAATTACGGGATCGAGACGCTGTACCCCGATCACGTCGGCGCGCTGCCGCGGCAGGACGACCGCTACAACACGATGCCGTACCGCTACGGGTTCTTGCCGTGCCCGGATCCGGCGGCGGCCGATCCGCGCCGCGCCGGCGCCTGCTACGCGCGCTTCGACCACCAGACCCGCAAAGCCACGCTGTTCAACGCAGGGCCCGATACCGATCTCGCTGAATGCTGCTTCGCGCCGAAGAGCGCCGATGCCCCGGAAGCGCAGGGCTATCTCCTCGGCGTCGCCACGCGCAACAACGAAAACGGGCGCGCGGATCTTCTGATCCTCGACGCCGAGCACCTCGACGAAGGCCCCGTGGCCGTCGTCAAGCTGCCGATGCGCGCGGTCGGACAGGTACACGGATGGTGGGTGCCGGAGAGCCGGCTACCGATACCGACCTGATCGCGACCGAGCGGCAGCGGGGCGCCGCGCTCTCTAGACGCGGGGGAAAGATTTGCGCCGCACGGACGCGCGCGCGAGAAGCGGCTGGGAAGCACCGGATGGCGCGCGCCGACGCCGCTTCGAGGGCGGTGCCGGCGAACGCCGGGCAGGCTGACAGTGGAAAAGCACCGATATCCGATTGCGCTCATGGTCGCCGGCCTCGCTTTCGCTCTCTTTGGCTGCGGTGACCCGACGACGGCGCAGACCGCGGACGGCGCGGCCGCGAGCGCCGGGGCGAGATCCGGGGGCGCATCGCGCGCCGCGGCGCTCGAACGGCGGCTCGACGCGCTCGAGATCCGCAAGACGCGGCTCGAGGATGCGAACGCGATCAGACGGCTGCAGCGCGCCTACGGCTATTACGTCGATCGCGGCCTGTGGGACGAGGTCGCCGATCTCTTCGCCGAGAACGGCTCGATCGAGATCGGGCTCGACGGCGTCTACGTCGGCAAGGAACGGGTGCGCGAGTACCTCTATGCGCTCGGCAACGGCCGCTCGGGGCTTGCCGAAGGCGAGCTGAACGAGCACATGCAGCTGATGCCGGTCGTGACGATCGCTGCGGACGGCACGACGGCCAAAGCCCGCTGGCGCGGATTGATCATGGCGGGTCGGCTCGGCGATGGGGCGCTGTGGGGCGAAGGCCCTTACGAGAACGAGTACGTCAAGGAGGACGGCGTCTGGAAGATCTCGAAGCTGCACTGGTTCCAGAGCTTCCTGGTGCCGTACGAAGGCGGCTGGGCGGCCAACGAAGACGCGACGGGCGCCAAGTACGTCTCCGAGCGCCTGCCGCCCGACGCGCCTCCTTCCGTGCAGTACGACACGTGGCCAGCCACGTTCCTGCCGCCGTTCCATTTCCCGAACCCGGTCACCGGCGCCTCGGCGTCCGCGGCCGCCGGCGGCCGCGAGTCGCCGGTCGACGGCGCCGACGCCGCGAGCGGCGACGCGCTCGCGTGGCGCGCGGCGGTGCTCGCACACGAAGTGCAGCTTCTCGAGGACGAGAACGCGATCGAGAATCTGCAACGCACGTACGGCTTCTACATCGAGGAAGGGCTGTGGACGCAGGCGGCGAACCTCTTCGCTGAGAACGCCACGTTCGAGGTCGGCGGCCGGGGCGTCTACGTCGGCAAGGCGCGGGTGCTCGCTTACCTGCGCTCGCTCGGCGACGAGTACCCGCAATACGGGCGGCTGTTCGACCGCATGCAGCTTCAGCCCATCGTCCACGTCGCGCCCGACGGGCGCACGGCGAAGGGCCGCTGGCGGCTGTTCGCGCAAGAAGCCGAGCACGGCGAGTTCGGCGAATGGGGCGTCGGCTGGTACGAGAACGACTACGTGAAGGAAGGCGGCGTCTGGAAGATCGCCGCCCTCCGCGTCTTCCCGCGGATGTACACGCCCTACGAGGACGGTTGGGGCAAGACCGCGCTGCCCGCGCCTTCGTTCGCGTCGGATCTCCCGCCGGACCGGCCGCCGACCGTCCCGCACGCGCTCTATCCGGCGGTGCCGACGGCGCCGTTCCACTACGAGAATCCGGTCACGGGCGGCCCGGTCTATGCCGAATCGCCGTCCCGATTCGCGGCCGTGCCGGAAGATTCGAGCCTCGATGCGGTTGCGGCCGCGATCGATTCGATCGCCGGCCGCATCGAGAGACTCGAGGACGTCGAGGCGATCGAGCGGCTGCACTCCGTTTACGGCTACTACCTCGCGCGCAACCAATGGGACGATCTCGCCGGCATCTTCGCCGACGACGGCACGATCGAGATCGCGCAGCGCGGCGTGTACGTCGGAAAGGCCAGCGTGCGCCGGAACCTGAATTTGTACGGCGAGCAGGGCATTCATTACGGGGTGCAGCACAACCACATGCAGTATCAGCCCGTGATTCACGTCGCGCCGGACGGACGTACGGCGAACATGCGCTCGCGGGCGTTCAGCATCATGGGGAACTACGGCCAGACCGGGTTCTTCATGGGCGGCGTTTACGAGAACGAGTTCGTCAAGGAGGACGGCGTCTGGAAGGTCAAGAAGGACCAGGTGTTCAACACGTACTTCGTGCCGTACGACGTCGGCTTCAAGGACGTGCCGCAGCGCGACCCGCCCGGCATCTCGGACTCGAACCCTCCGGACCGGCCGCCGTCGGTCGCGTTCGAGATGTACCCGGAGACCTTCCTGCCTCCGTTCCACTATCCGAATCCGGTGACGGGCGAGCCCGTCGTCGTCCCGTAGCCCCGCAAAGGTGTCCGCAAAAAAAGTGTCAGACACCTTTTTTGCGGTCCATCGGGGCGAGGGTTCTGAAGGTGATCGAGTAGCGCAGGCTTTTCGTCGGCGAGATCGCGTGCTGCCACTTCCAGCGCGCCTCGCCCACCATCGAGTAGGCCGAGCGGGGGGCGAGATCGAGCGCGAAAACCGTCCGCCGGCTCGGGCCGGGCGGATACGGCCGAAAGCGCATCCGCGCCGGTCCGGCGAGCGAGACCCCCGCGACCCGCTCGAAGCTCGGCACGTCGCGATGCCAGCCGAGCGGCGCGCCGGGACGGTACTCGGCGACCAGCACGTGCCGGAGCTCCGCCGCGGGCACCCCGAGAAGCGGCGCTACGCGCTCGCGCAGCGGCTCGAGAAAATCGGGGACCGGTCCGGCGCGGACGAGCTCGTTGCTGTCGAAATCGTATTGCCCGCCATAGCTGACGATCCGGCGTTTTGCGCGCCAGGACTTGTATCGCGCCTCGTCGAACGGCAGCGTTCGGAGCGCCTCGAGCAGCGGCGCCTCCTCCGCTCGCGAAAGAAAGTCCGGAAGATACGTGAAGCCTGCGGGCAGCCGGCCCGTCGCATCGAACAGCTCCCGTTGCTGCGGCATTCGGCCGACGTTCCGATTCCGGCGAGAAGGTCGATATTGACGCGGCCGGGTCGGGCCGTCGAGCGGCGGGACGGCCGCCCGCCGGCAGTGGTCGGCAGGGGCCCGTAAGTTGTAGCATCGACCCGGCTCTACACCGCGCGCTCGCACGCCGCGCGTTACCGACGGAGGGATTCACCGATGAGACTCACCCGCGGGACGATGATCGTGACGGCCGTCTCGGCGCTTGCGGCCGCGGCGCCCGGGCTCGCGCTCGCGCAGCCGGGATTCGGCGCCGCGCAGGAGGTCCGCCTCCCCGAGCCCGGAAGCCCGCTCGTGCTCGACGCGGGCCGCCAGCAGATCAGCGTCGTGCTCGTGGCCGGCGGTCTCGTCGGGCCGTGGGACATCGAGTTCCTGCCGAACGACGAAGGCATTCTCGTCACCGAGAGCCCGGGACGGCTGCGGCTGATCCGCGGCGGTACGCTGCAGCCCGAGCCCGTCTGGGAAGTCCCGCCGCCCGGAGGCCGCGACGTGCTGCACGGCGTGGTCGCACACCCGGACTTCGACGAGAACCGGCTCGTGTACGTTTCCTACACGAAGGCCGACGACTCGGCAGCGGCGGCCGGCGCGTCGGCTTCGGGGCAACCGGGTGCGTCGGGTCAGCGGAATGCGCTTCTCACGCTCGCGATCGCGCGCGGCCGCCTCGAGAACGGCCGTCTCGTCGACACGGAAGAGATCTTCGCCGCGGACGCCTGGGAGACCGCGAGCAACGCGACGGCCGGTCGGATGATCTTCGGGCCCGACGGCTCGCTCTACGTCTCCGTCGGAGATCGCGACCGCCTCTGCTGCGGCCCGAACGACGACAACAGCATCCGTATCAAGGCGCAGGATCTCGGCAGTCACATCGGCAAGGTGCTGAGGCTCACCGACGACGGCGGCGTGCCGGACGACAATCCTTTCGTCGGCAGGGCCGGCGCGAAGTCGGAAATTTTCACGTACGGCAATCGCAACGCGTACGGATTCGCCTTCCATCCGGAGACCGGCGAGCTCTGGAGCGTCGAGATCGGCCCGAACGGCGGCGACGAGCTCAACATCCTTTTGCCCGGCCGCAATTACGGATGGCCGCTCGTCTCGCTCGGCCGCAACTACAGCGGCACGCGGGTGTCGGACCAGCCGTGGTATCGGCCCGGCATGGAGATGCCGGTGCTGCACTGGACGCCCGTGATCTCGCCGTCGAGCCTCGCGTTCTACACCGGCGACCGCTTCCCGCGCTGGAAGGGCAATCTCTTCGTCACCGCGCTGAGCGGCCAGCGGGTGGTCCGGCTCGCGTTCAACGAGCGTGGCCTGCTCGGCCGGCCTTCGCCGATGCTGACCGAGCTCGGCGTCAGATTCCGGGACGTGGAGCAGGGACCGGACGGCTATCTGTATTTCGCGACCGAGGTGCGCTACGGCAGCGGCAACCCGGACGGTACTGTCCTGCGCATCGAGCCGGTAGAGTCTTCGGAGTGATCGGCCGCGGACCGGCCGCACGAGGGTCGGGCCGCTTTGCCCCGAGGAGCAGGACGTGGACGCGCTCGATCCGCTCGATCTCTTCGCCGTCGACGCCGAGCTCGACGACACGCAGCGCATGGTGCGCGACACGGTGCGCCGCTTCGTCGACGAGAAGGCGTTGCCGATCATCGGCGAATGCTTCGCGGCGCACCGCTTTCCGCGCGAGCTGATCCCCGAGATCGCGAATCTCGGCCTGCTCGGAAGCTCGATCGACGGCTACGGGTGCGCCGGCCTCGACGCCATTTGCTATGGACTGATCTGTCGCGAGCTCGAGCGCGGTGACGGCGGCCTGCGCAGCTTCGTCTCCGTGCAGAGCTCGCTCGTGATGTACCCGATCCACGCCTTCGGCTCGGACGAGCAGAAGGACCGATGGCTGCCGGCTCTCGCCCGCGGCGAAGCGATCGGCTGCTTCGGGCTCACCGAGCCGCACGGCGGATCCGATCCCGCGAACATGACGACGCGCGCGCGGCGCGCCGGCGGCGATTACGTGCTGAACGGCGCGAAGATGTGGATCACGAACGGCGGCATCGCGGACGTCGCCGTGATCTGGGCGCAGACGGAAGACGGCGTGCGCGGCTTTCTCGTCGAACGCGGCTCGCCGGGATTCGAGGCACGCGACATCGAGAACAAGCTGTCGATGCGCGCGTCGGTCACGTCGGCGCTGTTCATGAACGACGTGCGCGTGCCGGCCGGGAACCTGCTGCCGGGCACGAAAGGCCTCGGGAGCGCGCTCCGCTGCCTGACCGAGGCGCGCTACGGCATCGCATGGGGCGCGGTCGGGGCCGCGCAAGCGTGCATTGCGGAGCTCCTCGACTACACGGCGTCGCGGGTTCTCTTCGGCCGCCCGCTCGCGCACACGCAGTCGATCCAGATGCGCCTCGCGGACGCGGCGCGGCGCATCACGGCGGCGCAGCTGCTCGCCCTGCGCCTCGGCCGATTGAAGGACGAAGGTCGACTGCACCCGACCCAGGTCTCGCTCGCGAAGTGGAACAACGTGCGCGCCGCGCTCGACGTCGCACGCGACTGCCGCGATATGCTCGGCGCCGCCGGCATCAGCGCGGAGCACGCGCCGATCCGGCACATGCTGAACCTCGAGAGCGTGATCACGTACGAGGGCACGGAGACCGTTCACGCGCTCGTCGTCGGCAAGGAGCTGACCGGCCACGCCGCGTTTTGACGCCGCGGACCCGGGAAACGGCATGACGAGACGCCTCGTTCTCTCGCGCTACGTTCTCGCCGTTCTTGCGCTGTGCGTCCTCGCCGCCGCCGCCCTTTCGATCGTCGCGGCGGCCCTCTTGGCTCCTTCCGGCCGCCCGCCCGAGCTCACGGCCGCCCGCCACTCGTCCCTGCTGATCGTGATCGACGGCCTGCGGGCGGACTACGTCACGCCGGAGCTGATGCCGAACTTGTACGCGCTCGGCGAAAGCGGCGTCTTCGGCGAGCGGCATTCGTCGGCCTTTCCGAGCGTGACACGCGTCAACAGCGCGTCGATCAGCACCGGCAGCTATCCCGCGCGCCACGGGCTGATGCACAACACGATGTTCGTCGCGGAAATGTCCGACGAGGCGTTCAGCACCGGAAGCGCGCGCAACCTGCGGCGGTTCGCGAAATTCGCCGGCGGCCGGCTGTTGACGGCGCCGACGCTCGGCGAGCTGCTCCACGCGCGGGGCTTGCGGCTGTTCGTCACCGGCTCCGGCGGCAGCGGCAACTCGCTGCTGCAAAACCCTTTCGCCGGCGGCGACAGCGGAATGGAGATTTGGACGCCCGGCCTGTTCGTCCCCGAGTCCGCCCGCGAGAAGGCGCTGCGCGCAGTCGGCGAGCTTCCGCCCGACGATGCCGGCCGCACCGTTTGGGCGTTCGACGCCTACCTGCGCGAAGCCGCGAGCGCAGCGCCGGCCGACGCCGTGATCCTGTGGATCCACGAGGTGGACGGCGCCGGACACCGCTACGGCGTCGGAGCGCCCGAGACTCTCGACGCGATCGCGCATGTCGATGACCAGATCGGCCGCCTCGTTGCGACGCTCGAGAGGACCGGCCTCGCCGACCGCGTCAATATCTTCGTCACCGCCGATCACGGCTTCTCGACCGACACCGGCAGCTTCAATGTCGCGCGCACGCTCCGCGGTGCCGGGCTCGGTGCGAACGATCTCACGGTCGTCGCCAACATGATCTTCATGCGCCGCGACGATCCGGCGGTTCTCGCGCGGGCGGTGGAAGCGCTGCAGCGCGATCCGGCCGTCGGCAACGTCTATACGCGCGCAGCCCGCCCCGGTTCCGACGAGGGCGTCGTGCCGGGCTCGCTCTCGACGTCCGTCATCCAGTGGGATCACGAGCGCGCCGCGGACGTGATCGTAACGCCCACATGGAGCGACGGCGTCAACGAGCACGGCTTCCGGGGCACGAGCTCCAGAGGCGGCCGGCCAGGGCACGGCTCCGACAGCCCCTACGAGCTCCGCATCCCGCTCGTTGCGAGCGGTCCCGACATCAAGAGCGGCGTGCGCAGCCGAGTGCCGACGGGGAACGTGGATTTCGCGCCGACGATCCTGCACCTCCTCGGCGTCGAGCCGCCCGAGGGCATGAGCGGACGCGTCCTCGAAGAGCTGCTGCGCGGGGGCCCGGCGCCGGGCGACGTCACCGTTCGCGAGCGCACGCACGAGGCAGCCGTCCGCTTCGAGGACGGATTCCGTTACCGAGCGGCACTCGACACTCTCGAAGTGGACGGCACGGTTTACCTGCGCGGCGCGCGGACGATCCGCGAACGGCCCCGTTCACCTCGAAAGACATCGCCCGCGCGCGGCTTCTAGCTTTCTGCGGCGCCGCGGCTGCGGTGCGCCTCGACGCGCGGCCATTCATCCATCGTGCCGGCAGCGGCCGCGACGCTTCGCCCGGGTGTTAAACTGCCGGTTTTCGCCCGAAGACCGTCAGGGAGAAGGGGACCGCGCCCAATGACTCATCGAAATCTCGAAGAAGCCCTGCAGGCGGCCGGCAATCCGGTGACCATGCTGCGCAACTCGCAAATCGGACCGTACGCGTTTCCGGTCGTGCCGAGCGAGTTCACGAACTGGCGAGACGAGCAACGCTCGTGGCGCGAGACGTGCGCGCTTTTCGATCAGTCCCATCACATGACCGATCTCTACGTCGAAGGCCCGGACGCGGAGAAGCTCCTTTCGAATCTCTCGATCAACACGTTCAAGGGCTTCGGCGTCGGCAAGGCCAAGCAGCTCGTCGCATGCAATCACGACGGCTACGTGATCGGCGATGCCATCCTGTTCCATCTGGATGAGCGCTCGTACAGCCTCGTCGGCCGCCCGCCGGCGGCGAACTGGGTGCAGTTCCACGCGGAAACGGGCGGGTACGACGTGACCGCCGAGCGGGACGAGCGCTCGGCCGTCAACCAGGGCCGGCGCAAGATGTACCGCTATCAGATCCAGGGGCCGAACGCGCTCGCCGTGATGGAGAAGGCCACCGGGCAGCCGGCGCCGGAGATCAAGTTCTTCAACATGGAGTTCGTCGTGATCGGCGGCTGCAAGGTGCGGGCGCTGCGGCACGGGATGGTCGGGCAGCCCGGCTGGGAGCTCTTCGGGCCGTGGGACGACGGCGAAGCCGTGCGCGCCGCGCTCCTCGAAGCGGGCCGCGACCTCGGCATCCGGCAGGTCGGCTCCCGCACGTATCCGACGAGCACGCTCGAGTCGGGATGGATCCCGTCCCCGCTCCCTGCAATCTACACGGGCGAGAAGCTCAAGCCGTACCGGGAGTGGTTGAGCGGAACGAGCTACGAGGCCATGGCCTCGCTCGGCGGCAGCTTCGTCTCCGACGACATCACCGACTACTACCTGACGCCGCACGATCTCGGTTACGGGCCGCTGATCAAGTTCGATCACGACTTCATCGGGCGCGAAGCGCTCGAGAAGCGCGCCGGTACGCCGAGCCGAAAAAAGGTCACGCTCGTCTGGAACGGCGACGATGTGGCCCGCGTCGTCGCCTCGCTGTTCCGCGCGAACGGGCCTGCTGCAAAATACATCGATCTGCCGCTGTCGAACTACGCCACCCTCCCTTACGACAAGGTCGTCGCAGGCGGGAAAACGATCGGCCTTTCGACCTACACCGGCTACACGTACAACGAGCGCGCGGTCGTGTCTCTCGCGATGCTCGACGAGACGTACGCCGAGGTCGGTCGCGAGGTGACCGTCGTGTGGGGCGAGGAAGGCGGCGGAACCACGAAGCCGACGGTCGAACGGCACACGCAGGCCGAGATCCGTGCCATCGTCGCGCCCGCGCCGCTCGGCGAGGTCGCGCGTACGGCTTATCGGCCGAAGTGACGTCCGCCCCGGGGGCCGTGGACCGTCGCGTCCCCGGCCCTCGCCGACCGCGCGAGCGGCCGCGGGGCGCGTCTTCGACCGCGCGGCCCGGACGGAGCCGATGCGCGGCGGCAGTTCACCGCGGCGCGGGACGGGGAAGCGGCATCACCGCCTTCGCGCCGGGCTCCGCCCAACGGGAGTCGCCGATGCGGCCGCCGCCAAGCAGATCGTCGAAGTATTCGATCGTGCGGCGCAGGCCCTCGTCGATCCCGACCTTCGGCTGCCAGCCGAGCCGCGCGGTCGCGAGCGCGATGTCCGGGCAGCGCCGTACCGGATCGTCGATCGGCGCCGGCATGCGCCGGAGCTTCGCCCGAGTGCCGGTGAGTGCGATGATCTTCTCGGCGAGCTCGAGCACCGTGAGCTCCGCGGTGCTCCCGAGGTTAACCGGCCCCGTGAAGTCGTCCGGGCTCGCCATCATCCGCAGCAGGCCGTCGATCATGTCGGTGACATAGCAGAAGCAGCGCGTCTGCGCGCCGTTGCCGTACACCGTGATCGGGCTGCCTGTGAGCGCCTGACGGATGAAGTTCGAGACGACGCGGCCGTCGTTCGGATGCATCCTCGGGCCGTAGGTATTGAAGATGCGCGCGACCTTGATCGCCAGCCCATGCTGGCGGTGATAGTCGAAGAAGAGCGTCTCCGCGCAGCGCTTGCCTTCGTCGTAGCACGCGCGCGGCCCGATCGGGTTCACCCAGCCGAGATACTCCTCCTTCTGCGGATGCACCCGCGGATTGCCGTAGACCTCGCTCGTCGATGCTTGCAGGATTAGCGCTTTCGTGCGCACGGCGAGATCGAGCATGTTGATCGCGCCGTGCACGCTCGATTTCGTCGTCTGCACCGGATCGCGCTGGTAATGGACGGGCGAGGCTGCGCAGGCCAGGTTGAAGATTCGGTCCACCTGGATATGGATCGGGAACGTCACGTCGTGCCGGATCAGCTCGAAGCGGGGATTGCCGAGCAGGTGAGCGACGTTCAACCGCGAGCCGGTGAAGAAGTTGTCGAGGCAGAGAACGATGTGGCCGTCGGCGATCAGCCGATCGCAGAGGTGCGAGCCGAGAAAGCCCGCTCCTCCGGTCACGAGACATTGAGCCTCTCGCGACGACAACACGGTCAGCTCCGGGCCGAGGCCCGCCTCCTCGTCGAACGGCGTGCGCCGCTCTCGGCCGCGCGCGCCGCGTCGTCGAGCAACGCGAGCGCGTGGCCGTCGACCGTGCCCGCGGCGTTCAAAACCGTCGACGGCACCTCCGCGTGATACGTGCCGGACGGCAGGATCGCGCAGCCGCCCCAACGGCGCATCAGCAGGTTCTGCACGAGCACGTCCTCGCCGGAATGGTAACGGGGCAGCTTGCGCCAGAACCCGAAACCGCCGACGTCGAGCAGCTTCTCGCGGTCGTAGATCACACAAGACGCGACCCAAGCCACCTTGTAGAGGCGATGCACGCCGGGCGGCAGCGCGAGGCTCGCGTGCCACGCGTTCGCCGCGCGGTGCAGGTGCGCGCGGCGCCACTCGGGCGTCGCCGGCCCGATCTGCTCCGGCTCGACCGGGCCGTCCCAGTAGTCGACGACTTGCTGCGCGGGCCGCACGTCGTCGCGGAACGAAAGCCCGGCCGGGAACGCGCCGACGAAGCCGCACCGCTCGGCTTCGAGCACGTCGAGCAAGCGCCGGCCGACCCACGGCTCCATGATCACGTCGTCGTCGAGAAAGAGCACGGCGGGCGCCCGTGCGCGGCCGAGCAGGAAATCGCGCTGCTCGGCGATCCCGTTCGACGGCCCGCGTTGATGCCATTCGACCTCGCCGCCCCGGGCCTCGATGATCCTGCGCAGCGTGCGCACGACCGGCGATTGCTCGACCGGGGGATCGCTCTGGTCCGCGACGACGATGCGCCGCCGGGCGAGGTCGTCCTGAAGCGCGACGCCGGCGAGCGTGTAGATCAGCGACTCGCGGCGGTCGATCGTCGGAATCAAGATGTCGAGCCCCGTCGCCATCAGAACGTGCCGTGATAGAGCGAGCAGGAACGACAGATGTCCGGCGGATCGTCGCTCACGAGCCGCGCACGGAAGGCCCGGTAGGCGGGCCCGTTCCAGACCGCGTCCGTGCCGCTCGCCGCGATGTCCCCGAGGCTCATCCGGTCCGGCGTGCCGATCATGCAGCACGGCATCGCAAGGCCCTGATGGCTCACGTAAGCCCCGCGCCACGGCCAGTCGCAGCCGGGCCGCGCCTTCGCCGTGACGCGCGGCAATCGGAGCTTCACGCCGGTCGCCGCGGCCTTGGCCCGGGCGGCGTCGAGCTGCCTCTCGACCCGCGCCGGCTCGACGCCGAGCAACGACTGGCGGGCGACGAACTCGCGCATCGGCGCGTACTCGCTCGGCAGCGTCCGCTCCCCGAAGTCGTGACAGAGGTGCTGCACGAAGACCTCCTCCACGCCCCACGCCGCGGCCTGCTCGACGAGCTCCGGCAGCTCGCGCAGGTTCTCGCGCATCGCGACGAAAACGATCACGACCTTCGGCCTGGGGCTGCCGAACGCGCGGCGCGCGGCGATCAAGCGCTCGAGATTCGCGACGACGCGCGCATACCGTGCGCGCACGCGAATCGCCTCGTACGTCGCGGCCGTCGCGCCGTCGAGGGACACGTGCAGCTCGGCGAGCCCCGACTCGACGCAGCGCTCCGCGCGCCGCTGGGTCAGCAGGGTCAGATTCGTGTTCGTCGTGACGTGCACGCCCTTCGCCGCGGCGTAGGCCACCATGTCGAAGAATCTCGGGTGCATCATCGGCTCGCCGAGGCCCTGGAGATGCAGTGCCGTCATCCGATTCATCTCGTCGACGATCCGCGTGAAGAGGGCGAAGTCCATGAACGCGGGGCCCCGGGTAGGAGCGTCCTTGCGGAACCCGACGGCGCACATGCGGCAGCGCAGGTTGCACTGACCGACGGGCTCGATCTGGACGTACTCCGGAAGCGCGACGGCGTGGACGGCGCTCATCGCGGCCGCCGTTTGCGAAAGACGCTCGCGCGGGATCGAGCGTCGGGCCTCGTATGGCGGGCGGCGAGAGTCACAGGAAAACCACCCTGAAGCGCAGCGCCCCGACCATCCGCCAGAACACCGCGATCGGCGGGATCAGCACCGACGTGACGATCATCTCGGCGATGTGCGGCGCGCGCTTCGTCGCGGGCCGCAGGCGCGCGATGCAGAAGCGGCCGGTCAGAAGCAGCCACAGCACGGCCGCGGGCGCCGCGACGGCGACGGCGCCCGACGCGGCCGCAAGCGCAGTGGCGCCGAGCGCGGCGACGATCGCGTAGTAGTCCCAGCGCGGCGTCGGGCGAATCCACTGACGGTACAGCTTGCGGTGCTTCTTGAAGAGCAGCGCGTCGTAGAGCACCTTCCTTTGCTGAAACAGGCTGACGCCCCAGGATGCGGTGCGGACCGGATGCACGACGAGCGCGTCCGGCACGTGCACGACGCGGGCGTCGCAATCGAGCAGCCTGAAGAAAAGATCGGAATCCTCCCGCCACGCGAGCTCGAACCGCTCGTCGAAGCCGCCGACGGCTTCGAGGATCGGCTTGCGGCAGAAGCAGTTCGCCGTCACGAACTGACCGCGAGCGAGACGCGCGGCGTCGACCTCGTAGTCGGTCGGGTTCGGCGGCAGCGGCACGACGATGGCGCCCCATGCGGCGTCGACGTCGGCCGAGAACGCGTCGAGCGCACAACGCAGCCACGACGGATCGGGCAGCGTGTCGTCGTCGGTGAAGGCCACGATCTCGGCCGCCGCCGCGCGCCAGCCCGCATTGCGCGCCGCGGCCGGCCCGCCGTGCTCCGGCTCGACGTAGCGGAGCGCCGGGCCTCCGTCGCGGTCGAAGCGCCGGCCCCACTCCGCCACGAGCCGGCGCGCCGGCTCGCTCGGACCGTCGTGCACGACGACGAGCTCGTAGTCGGCGGCGGGGAAGTCCTGCCGGGCGAGCGCGGCGAGGCAGCGCTCGAGCAATGCCGGCCGGTGGTAGCTCGGCACGACCACCGAGACGCGCGGTCTCACGCGGCCTCCTTCTCGAGCAGCCACGGCCCGATCACGAGCGCATCCAACGGCGACGTCCAGAAACACTCGATCGCGTCGTGCGGCGTGCAGACGATCGGCCGCCCACGCGTGTTGAGCGACGTGTTGACGAGAACCGGCACGCCGGTCCGGCGCCGAAACGCCTTCAGCAGATCGTAATAGAGCGGATGCTGCGCGCGGCTCACGGTCTGCACGCGCGCCGTGCCGTCGACGTGCCGAACGGCCGGGATCCGGTCGGCCTTGTCCGCCGCGACGTCGAACACGAAGAGCATGAACGGCGAGCGCTCGCCGTTCACGAACCACTCCGCGACGTCCTCCTCGAGAACCGCGGGGGCGACCGGCCGAAAGTCCTCGCGGTCCTTGATGTCGTTCAGGCGCCGCTGCATGTCGGGGCTGATCGGCGAAGCCAGGATCGAGCGGGCGCCGAGCGCACGCGGCCCGAACTCCATTCGTCCCTGGAACCAGCCGACGATCTTGTCGGCGGCGAGGAGCGCCGCGCACTCCTCGGCAACGTCGTCCATTCGCCGGTACAGCAGCTTGCCGCGGCGCAGCGACGACTCGATCTCGGCCGGCGAGAACTCCGGCCCGAGGTACACGTCGTCCATCCGGTAGCCGCGCGTGCCGCCGTTGTGGCGCCAGTCGATCCAGAGCGCCGCGCCGAGCGCCGTGCCGGCGTCGCCCGCGGCGGGCTGGACCCAGATGCGGCGGAAGAGGCCCGAATCGCGGAGCTTCGCGTTCATCACGCAGTTCAGCGCGACGCCGCCCGCAAGGCACAGGTTCTCCGCCCCCGTTTCGCGGCGCAGCCAGCCCGCGAGCTCGAGCACCGTCTCCTCGAGCACGAGCTGGAGCGAGCGAGCGACGTCGAAATGCCGGCGCTCGAGCGGCGCACCGGGCGGCCGCGGCGCTCCGAACCGCTCGACGAGGCGCGGCTCGCGGACCTCGTATGCACCCGCGGGGCCGGCGCGAAGGATGTCGCGGAACGCGGCCGCATGCCGAGGCTCGCCGTAGGAGGCGAGCGCCATCACCTTGTACTCGTCCGACGATCGCAGAAAGCCCAGGTAGTCGGTGACTTCCTCGTAGAGCAGACCCAGCGAATGCGGCAAAGGCACTTGCCCGAGGCGCCGGTATTCGCCGCCCGCATAGTGGCCGTAGCTCGTCGCGGTCCGCTCGCCTCGGCCGTCGAGCGTCATCACGGCGGCTTCGTCGAACGGCGACGCGAGAAACGCGCTCGCCTCGTGGCAGAGGTGGTGCTCGACGAAATGCCAATGCCAGCGTCTATCCGTCTTCGCGCGTCGAAAACGCGCACGCAGGCGATGCGGAACGCCGTTGACGAGCTGACGCTCCGCGTTGACGATGTAGGAGAGGAAGAGCGGTTCCCACGGGGCGAGCCCGGCGTGCCGATGCGCGCTCGGCTCGAGCGGCAACGAGATCGATTCGCCGTGCGACTCGAGCAGCAGGCGAGGGTCGTACGAATAGGCGACGCGATCGATATCGGCGAGCTCGATGCCGGCGTGGGCGAGGCAATAATCGATCGCGTGGTAGGGCAGCTCCCACGCGGTGAAAGGCAGGGGCCGCTTGCCGTGCTTGATGCGCGTGAACCGCTCGTCCTCCGCGGCGGCGATTACGCGGCCGTCCCGGACGAGGCAGGCCGATGTATCGTGGTACGCGGCGTTGATTCCCAGCGTGTACATCGGCCGGCCGCCCTCAATGAGCCTGTCTTCTTCGGCGCCGGGTGAGGGAACGGGCGGAGCGACGTGTTCGTCTCATTCGGGCCGGCTCGATCCTCCTTGCGGCCGTGCCTCGGACGCTTCTCGCTACGCGGCCGGCCTCTGGTTGGACGGACCCGGTGCAAGTCTTGTGCCAGCGCAAAAAGTCGAGGGAAACCGCGTTTGGCTGCGATTGACTGCAGGAGCGATGATCGGGAAATGCACGGACGAAACGAAAGCCGGGTTCCAGCTTTCGGAAAAGCCGAAACCCAGCCTAGAACCCGACCTGAAGACCCAGGTTGTAGGTCCTGCCGAGCACGTCGAAGATGCCGCCGTTCGTATAGCTCGCACGCCCGCTCGTGCCGCCGACGCCGCCCGCGACCATCGGCGGATCCTTGTCGAATAGATTGCCGATGTAGAAATACGCCTGCGCTTGCGTGCCGCCCCACTCGAAGTCGTAGGACAGATTCACGTTCGTATACGCGCGCGAGGGCACGCCGTTGTCCTCGATGTCGATTCCTTCGACCCATAACATGTTGCGGACCGTGGAATCGCGGTAGCGGGTCTGCCACGTCAAGCTGAACGGACCGCGGTTGTACGTGAGCGAGGCCGTCGCGAGCCACTGCGGATATTCCAGCTCCCCGGCTTGGTTCAGCGGCTCGACGCCCGCGAAAGCGAACGAGACCTCGTCGAGATAGTTCGCGAACAGGCGGAGCTGGATCGACTCGTCGTTGCCGCCGATGAACTCGATCGGCCGCGCGTAGCTGACCTCGAGATCCGCGCCCCTCGTGACCGCCTCGGCGACGTTCACGAAGATGTCGAAGATGTTGAGGATGAGCGGCGGATCCGTGTCGAGGCGGGTGATCAACGCACAGATGTCCTGAGCGCCCTGGATATAGCACCGATCGATGATCTCATCCGGGCCGAGCTGATCGATCGCATCCGTGATTTGGATGTCGTAGAAGTCGATCGACATGCTCAAGTTGTCCGCCCACGCGGGTTGCCAGACCATGCCGATCGTCGTGGTATCCGCGAGCTCCGGCCGGATCTCGGGGTTGCCGCCCACGGTGAGCTCCGCAATATAGGGAGGCGCGTTCGGCAGCAACGGGTCGTCGCCGGTGCCGATCGCGGCGCCTGCGGTTTGCGTGTCGAACCGCTCGGACAACGTGCCGGCGCGCGTATCCCGCGACCAGGTGCCGCGGAAGCGCACCGTATCGGTCGCCTGCCAGTCGAGACCGGCCTTCCCGGCCCAGACGCCGCCGCTGCCGGCGTAGTCCGCGTAACGCGCGGCCAGGTGAAGGTCCACGCCGACGCCCTGGGTGCTGCCGAGGATCGGGATGATCGACTCCGCATAGACCTCCCAGACGTCGAACTCGCCTTGAATCACGCCTTCGCTGTTCGGGTTGCCGGTGTAGAAAACGCCTCGCCCCCGAACGAATCCCGGCACGCCCCTGATCGGTATCCGATCCGCGGGGTCGAGGAAGCTGCTGAAGACGCCGAAGGCCGCCATGTTGCGCGGATCCCGCTCCGTGCCGAATGCGGCCTGCTTCATCCACTCTTCGCGGTAAGAGAATCCGCCGCCGAGCGAGATCGGCCCCGTCGACCGGTTCTCGCCCAACGTCGTCTGCAGCGTCACGTCGAAGATGTCCTGCCTGAGCTTCAACCGGTGGTAGGCGCCGCTCCCCGCGATGTAATCGACGACTTCTTGCGGCAGGTCGAGGCCGAACGGATTGAACGGGATGCATTTCGAGTTGCTCTCGGGGTCCGCGAACACGTTGATGTCCGGCCCCTCCATGAACCGGCTGACCTGCGCTTCCTCCTCGGGCGTGAGGCCGCCGAAGGCAGGAATGTTCGCGCGGCACGCGATTCGGCCCGTGTCCGGATCGATGGCCGAATCGAGCGCGCGATAGAAGCGATCCGTGCGCGGCAACCGGTAGTTGGGGTTGTAATCGGCGTACTCGATGTTCTCGCCCCACTGGTAGTACGCGCTCAGAAGCAGGTCGTTGCCGATTTCGCCTTCGAACCCGAACGTGAGCGAGGTCGTATCGTCCTCGACCCGGCGCGTGGCGGCGAACTGGTCGTAGACGCGATTGAACGGCACGCTCTCGAGCCCGAGATCGATCATGCGCTCCCGCACGGATTCCGGCAGGTAGGGATTGTCGACGAAGATCTCCGTCGACCAGGCCGGCGCGAAGCCGGTCGGCACGGGCGTCGAAGTGACGGAGTGATACCCTCTGAGCGCCTGCACGAAAACCTGCCGATCGCCGCCGCCGAGGTCGTGCGAGTAGTACGCAAAGAGACTCTTGCGCTCGTCGTCCGGCGCGAGGGATTCCCAATCGACGGTCATATCGGGGTCGCCGCCGCCGATCATCACGCTGCCGTGCACCTCACCCATCGGCAACGCCACGGCCTCGCCGTCGATGAATTGCGTGCCGGCGAGCGGCCCCGAAGGAATGATCCCGCCCTTCGTGATCGTGGTCGAATGGACGTCGCGGGCGTAGAACCGCTGCGGCGTTCGACCGGGCTCGTTGATCAGGGCCCAGCCCTGCTGCCCCCAATCGCGATCGTGCAGGCCATAGACGCCGTCGACGTTGTAGTAATCGAAGGACGTGATCAGATGGCCGTTGTCGCCGATCCGAGTGCCGGCGGCGAGCTCGACCTGCTCGCTTTGGTGGTCATCGCGGGCCGTCTGCCCCGTCTGCACATTGCCTCTGAACCCCTCGAAGTCGGTGTCGAGGATGAAGTTCACGACGCCGCTGATCGCATCCGAGCCGTACGCGGCCGACGCGCCGCCCGTCACGACCTCGACGCGGTCGATCAAGGCCGTGGGTATCATCGCGATATCCGTCGTGGCGGTCTGCTTGCCGCTGACCATCCGCCGGCCGTTCAGCAGCGTCAGCGTGCGGTTCGACCCGATCCCGCGCAGGTTCGCGCTGTTCGAGCCGCCGGTGGTGAAGATGCTGCCGGTTTGCGACGTGTCGTTGTCCCGAAACTGCGGCAGCTGATCGAGCGCGTCCATGAGCAGCGTGGGCGCCATCACGCGCAGCTCGTCCCGCTGGACGGCCGTGACCGGCGTCGGCGTCGACATGCCGTCTCGGCGCAGCCGGGATCCGGTGACCAGGACTTCCTCGACCTGCTGTTGGGCTTGCTCTTGAGCCTCCGCCACGCCTCCCCACGCGGACAGGGCAGCGACCGCTCCGATGGTGAGGGTTCTTGGCTTGCGGGCGCGGACGCACAACGAACGCACGGCTTCCGCCAGGCTGGAACGATAGTACATAGCTGCGACCCCCTTTCGAGCTACGTTATCGTGTTGTTCTATGCCCTTTTTACATCTGTCAAGATGGCCTTGCAAGCCATACGATTTCGTCTTCGGGGTTTTTCGCAGACGAAATCTTAGCAGCGCTAATTAACGCGGACGGAAGGCGCGGCGGGGGTGCGGGGCGAGCGCGAGGTCGCCAGGTGCGGCGAACGCGAGGGCGTCGGTGCGGCGAACGCGAGGGCGTCGGTGTGGCGGGCGCGTGGGGGTCGCGTGTGGCGGGCGCGTGGGCGTCGCGTGCGGCGGCCGCGAGGGCGTCGGGTGGCGGCGGCCGCGCGGACTCCGGTGCGGGCGGCCGTTTGCTGCCGACCGCCTGGCCGCGTCGCGTCAGCCTCCCGACCCTCCCGTCACGGCGGCCGGCCGCTCGGGCAATTCGGGCCGCTCGACGGGGGGTACACCCGGCCGCGAATCCGTGGGGAGCACGAGGCCGCGATCGGCGGCGCCGCGAACCACGCTCTCGCGATTCTCTCGTGCCGTCTCGGCGATCTCCGCTGCAAGCTCGGCGCCCCGTTCCTGAGCGGCCGCGGCCCGGTCGAGGCCGCGCCCGCGGTTCTCCTCCGCGCGCCGCAACGCTTCTTCCCGCCGCGCGGCCGCTTCCGCGCGCCGCGCGTTGGCCGTGGCGAGACCGTCGGCACTGTGAAGCACGCCCTCCTCGGCGGCCGGATCGGGGAGCTCCAGCGTATGGGTCACGACCGACGGCAAGTCGTCGGGGTCCTTTATCAGGGTCATCGTCAGCTCGGGGTCTACTTCCTGAGCGAGCGCCGAGCCGCACCAGACGAGCATCCCCAGGCACGGTACCCCCATCATGCGTACCCACTCCATTTTTTTTTGTCTCCTTATCGTCGAGGCCGTACGTCGGTGCGCTGTTTTTCCGCGTCTGCCTAATGGCTAAAACGACTGAAAAGAAGTTGCGTTCCAGAAATTTGACTTAAGCTCCTTCGAAATCCGGAACGACTCCGCCCGCGGGGCGGGCCTTCCCGCCAGGCCCGGAGCTTACCGCGGCGATACGCGCGCGTGTATCGTCTCGAGCCAAGTGACGGACCTGGTCGAGCAAATTCTCGGCCACGAGCGAATGATCCCAGCGCTTTACAGGCCGGCACGCAGTGTCTATCGAGGGCTGACGCGGTATCGACGGGGCCGAGCCGCGAGGAGCCGGTCGACCACGTTGCGCGTGATTCGGTCGACGCGAGGCTCGCCCGCGTCGAGCACCTGCGCCCAGTCCGTCGTGCCGGCGGTGAACACCGTGCCGCCGTGCGTGAAGACACCGATCGTCGCGGCGTGAATGCCGGCGCCGGCCGGATGTGCCTCGCGCGGCGGCAGCTCCTGCCAATTGCCGTCGAGCACACCGACCGCGAGCGGCGTGAAGGCTCGCGGCGTGCCGCTGCGCTCGCTGTCCGCCGCGAGGCGCGCGATGCCGGTCGCCTCGTCGAACGCGTCGAGCGGCGCGCCGTCGCACTCGTAGCCGACGAGCGGCGGCGACGAGTCCGCGCCGAAACGCTCGCCGCGACCGAGGCCGGTCCCAGCGAACGCCCAGTGCGTCGGGTCCTGCACGGCGAAGCCGCCGGTGCGCCGCGGACCGTCCCACCAACCGCCGCCGTGCCGGTAGCTTACGCCGGTCAGCGAATCCTCGGGACGATTCGCGCCGGTCTCCGGCCACCAATGATCGAGCGCACCGCGGGGGCCGCCCTGATGACAGACGATCGCCGCGCCGGCGTCGACCGCGTGAATCCGCCACCAGCAGACGTTCGCGCCGAAGAACGCGACGTTGCCTCCGCGCGCGACGAACGCTTCGACCGCATCGCGCGCAGGCTCGGTCCAGTACTCGTCGTGCCCGACGCTGACGAGCAGCCGGTGGCGCTCGAGCAGACCGGGATCTCCATGGATGTCGAAGTCGGTGCAGAACTCCGGCGCGTAGCCGTTGCGAGCGAGCCAGCGGATGAAGCGCGCGTCCCAGTGCGCGAACGTCTGCCGCAGCGAGGTCGGATCGTAATGATCGGCCGCGCCCCAGACGTCGCCGCCGATTCCGCCGCCCGGCCGATGCAGCGACACCTTGCTGCCCGGCGGCGTCTCAGAGCGCGTCTGATGCTCGTAGAAGCACCCGCCGCCGGTCGAGTTGTAGGCGTGATACGTCGCGAGAGGGATCTTGTAGAGCAAAGCGCTCTCACCGGCGCCGCGCACGACGAAGAGCGCGGCGCCCCGGTCGCTCCACGCGCCCGGACCCGCTTCGGTCCACGGCTCGTGGGTGCCGTGCTCCTGAAGATGCGCAACGTACACGCCCGAAGGCCAGTCGCGCGGGATCTCGAACGGGTACGCCGGCCAATCCCAGTCCTCCGCCGCGCCGCGCGGCTCGGCCTGCCGCCCCGGCAGCCGCGCGGAGCCGCCCACAGGTTCGAAGCGATCGACGAAGCGATAGAACCGGATCCGGAAGCACGGCGCGTCGGTCGCGACGTGCAGCACGAGCGTCTCGCCGGGCGCGACGCTCGCCGGCCGGGGATAACCGCGGATCATCGCGGGCAACAGGCGTCAGTTGCCAAAAATGGTGGCTGGCACCCCTTTTCGTAAAATGGTGTCTGACGGCTTTTTCGGGGTGACGAGATAGGGCGGCATCACGAGCGCGTGCATCGGCGTGCGGCGGAACGTCGCGACGGCCTGGGCCGGCGTCTCGACGATCGGCTCGTCCCTCGTGTTGAACGAGGTGTTCAACAGCACCGGCACGCCCGTCCGCGCCGCGAACAGCTGGAGCACAGCGCGGAGAAACGGATCGTCCCTCTCGCCGACGGTCTGCAGCCGCGCCGTGCCGTCGACGTGCGTGACCGCCGGGATCACGTCCGCCGCCTCCGGCCGCACCGGCGCCGCGAACTGCATGAAGGGCGACGGCCGCTCGATGTCGAAGTAGCGGTGCGCCTCTTCGAGCAGGACGACCGGCGCGAGCGGGCGGAACCACTCGCGCCCCTTGACCTTCGAGTTGATCCAGTCGCGGACCGCTCCGATGCGCGGATCGCCGAGGATGCTCCGATGGCCGAGCGCGCGCGGCCCGAACTCGCTGCCGCCCCGGTAAAGGGCAACCACGTTCCTCGTGCAGAGCAGGTCCACGACGCGCGCAAGCAGGTCCGTAGGCTTCTCGACGACGAGATCGTCCGCGCCGCCGAGCGCCGCCGCGATCTCCTCTGCGGTGGGCTCCGGTCCGAGGAAGTCGTGCTCCCAGCGGTAACCGCAATCCACGCCGCAAAGCTCGGTCAGCCCGTATATCGCGCACCCGAGCGACGTCCCGGCATCGCTCGGCGCCGGCGGGATGAACACACGGCGGAACGGCGTGTCGCGCAGCAGCCGATCGTTCGCGCAGCAGTTGAGCGCCGTGCCGCCGGCGAAGCAGAGATCGCTCGCGCCGGTGCGCACGTAGACCCAGCGCGCGACCTCGAGCAGCGCTTCCTCGAACGCGCGCTGCCCGGCCGCCGCGAGATTGGCGGTGTCGGCGAAGCGGCTGCGTCCGCTCTCCGCATAACGAAAGCGCTCGCGTTCGCCGAGGATGCCGCGCCAAGCGTCGGGGATCGTGACAATGGCGCCGTCGATGTCGAGCGCCGGCAGGCGGAGGGCGTTCGGATCGCCGTGCGGCGCGAGACCCATGACCTTCCCCTCGTTGCCCTCGCCGGGAAAGATCGCCTGCGTCAGCAGAAAGTAGAACATGCCGAGGCCGACGAGCCGGCGCTCGTCGCAATCCCAGAGCTGCTTGCCGAGGCAGTAGATGCGGCCGCGCTCGGCCGCATAGAAGGACGACACCTCGCGCCAATGGCCCGGAAAAAACGCCGCGTCCGACCATGGCTCGGTGAAATCGCGCACCGGGCTTCCCTGCCCGTCGACGATCATCACGGCCGCCTCGTCGAACGGCGACGTGTGGAAGACGCTGTAGAGATGCGAGAGATGATGCGAGATGCGCGCCCGCTTCGCGTCCGGCGCGAGCTTCAGCGTCGTACCGATCTCGCGTTCGTATTCCGGCAGCCTCTCGAGCTCCTTGTCCGACGAGTAGCATTCGACGAGCACGTCGATCGGCTCGTCGAGGCACCGAAGGTTCGGCGCATAGAAGCTGCGCAGATCGTCCAGCTTCCCCCAGTGATGCTTCTGCCGCGTTAGCCTTTCCTTCTGGACCGAGCAGACGACGCGCGAGCCCTGCATCATAGTGATGCTCGCGTCCTGCGTGCGGTTTATCCCGAGGATCGTCGGCGCGTCGTCGGGCATTTCGTCCTCCTTACCCCGTCAAGCGAGGGCATTCCATCGAAACCCCCGATCGCTTCGTTCGATGCGGCCGAGGCCGGGCGGCTCGGCGTGGGGAAAGATCACGAGGGCCTCGCGCTCGGCTGCGAAATCGAAGAGCGAGGCGCGCGTGCGCGGTGTCGTATCCGGGTGCGTATCGAGCTCGGTGGTCCACTGCGGCTGCGAGACATGGAGCGGGTGGTGGCAGAGATCGCCGAGGAAGATCGCCGTTCGGCCTTCCGATTCGACGACGACGCTCGCGTGCCCGGGCGTATGGCCCGGCGTCGGGAGCACGCGTACATCCGGCGCGATTTGCAGCTCGCCGTCCGCGAGCGCCAGCATCTCGAGCCGGTCGAGCAGCGCGACTTGCTCGGCGAATTCGTGAACGCGGCCCGCAGGGCCGTTGAACCACTGCCAATCCCCGCGGCCGAGCACGTAGCGGGCGTTCGGGAACGCCGGTGCGCGAGCGCCGTCGGCGCGCACGACCGTGTTGCCCTTGATGTGGTCGCCGTGCGCGTGCGTGTTGATCACGGCCGTGACGTCCTCGGGCCGGCGTCCGGCGCGGGCGAGCTCTTCGAGCAGATGTCCGGTGCGGCCGCCGTGGGTGTCGGCGCCGTAGCCCGTGTCGATCACGATCAGCTCGGTGCCGGTGTCCACGAGGCCGCAATTGTGGCCGACCTCGATCTTCCCTTCCGCGTTCGGGCGCACCTCGTCGCGCCACAGACGCTCGGGGACGTTCGAGAAGAATGCCTTCGCCGCAAACGGTAACGTGCCGTCCTCGAGGACCGCGAGCTCGACCCTGCCCAACGACAAACGGTGCAATTCCCTTTACCTCGCCGCGGCGCACGGGTCTCGTGGGCCGCGCAGCCGGTCGTACGGAACGACGGCCCATGCAATTTTCAAACCACGGACCGACGAGGAAAAAAGGCACGTTCAGCGATCGGCCCCGGTGTGGGACGCCGCATGTCGCGGCAAGGGCAGGCATCGCGATCGCACGGGCAGGCCGGCGTCGCGATGCCGCCCGCAAGCTCTAGGGCCGTTGTGACACCTCGGGCCGAGGCGCACGACCGCCGTCGACCATGCGGTGCAGCGCCTCGACGGTGAGGAACTCCCTCCGAAGCACGCGGAACTCCTCCCTCGCCGCCCGCCAATGCTTCTGCGGGAGCGGCCCGTCGAGATCCAGGTTCTCGAACCGGGGAGAACGGGTCATCTCGTACAGGTCTCGCGCGAGCTCGGCGTGGGCGTCGGCGGAGTCTTCGTGGAGAGCCAGCTCGAGCACCGCGGCCATCTTTGCGGAGACATAGGCGCGGTTCTCGCGCTCGGGCGCCGTCAGGATCGCGCGAAACGTCGCGAAGAGATCCTGATTCGGCACGGCTTGAAGACGTCCGAAGGCCGTGCAGCAGCGGGCAAGGACAATGTCCCGTATCGTGGTCGGCAGCCGCTCGACGAAGCGCAGCAGGACCGCGTCGGGCGATTCTTCTTTGGGTTCCACGCTCAAGTTTTTCATCTTCCCTGGTTCCGATTGAAGAACGAGTGGCCGAACGAACGTCTCGGCGCGCACCACCGCAACACAAACACGTGCGGGCGGCGCCGAAGTTGCATCGGTACCACCACGTATTGACGTGGCCGTACCCCCGTCTATTCCCTGGCCGCTCAGCGTCCCTTGCCGCTCGCCGCGTGCGCCCGGCGTTGCGTCGGGGCGACACTGCGCAGGTGTCGCTGCGCGCGTTGCCTGCCGCGGAGCCTTCTGCCATTCTGCGCGCCATGCGAGCGGGCATCGATGCGGCGAAAGACCTACTCGAGGTCGCACGAGATCGGTCCTTCGGAACCGTGCTCGCCGATCCGCCGTGGCGCTTCGTGAACCGCACCGGCAAGATGGCGCCCGAGCATCGCCGGCTGTCGCGCTACGGGACGATGACGCCCGACGAGATTGCGGCCCTGCCCGTGTCGAGGATTGCGGCGAGCACGGCCCACCTCTACCTGTGGGTGCCGAATGCATTGCTCCCGGACGGGCTGCGAGTCCTGCAGGCGTGGGGATTCCAGTACAAGTCGAACATCGTCTGGCACAAGCTCCGGAAGGACGGCGGCAGCGACGGCCGGGGCGTCGGGTTCTACTTCAGAAACGTCACGGAGCTCGTCCTCTTCGGCGTGCGCGGGAAGAACGCGCGAACGCTCGGCCCCGGCAGGAGGCAGGTCAACTACATCGGCGCCCGCAAGCGCGAGCATTCGCGCAAGCCCGACGAGCTCTACGAGATCATCGAAGCCTGCAGCTTCACGCCTCGGATCGAGCTCTTCGCGCGCGGCACGCGCCCGGGTTGGACCGCGTGGGGCAACCAAGCCGAGTCTTACGTACCCACGTGGCCGACGTATTCGCACAACTCCGCCGCCGAGCGGCAGATGCCGGCGAGCGGCGGAGACGGTTGATCCTCGTCCTCGAGAAACGTCCATGCAGTCGATCATGTCAGCCATCCGGAGCCTCCTGCTCGGCGCCGGGATAGCGCCGCTATTCCTTGCGACCGCGCACGCCCAAATCGACGACTCCATCCGCGGCGCCCCGAGCGAAGCCAATCACTTCATCGCGACTCCGGCCGGGTGGCGGCACCCGATGACGCCCTGGGGCGAGCCCGACATTCAGGCGACGCTCGACATGATGCAAGCCTCGCGCCTGCCGCTCGAACGGTGCGCCGATCGTTACTCCGTGCGGCGGCTACCCACGTTCCTGTTCGGCCCCGAGCCGGGAGCCGGAGGCGGCGGATCGATTGCGCGGCCTTGCGACATGACGAAAGCGTGGCTCACGGAGGAGGAATACGAGCGGCGCATGCAGGAGTGGCGCAGCCGAGCCGACGCTAGCAGGCAGGCGCTCGCGGAGGGTGATCTCGGCGCGTCCATTCGCACGGGACTGGTCGACCCGAACATTCCGCAACGGCAGACGAGCCTCATCGTCGATCCGCCGACCGGCCTGCTGCCCGCGATCACGCCGGAAGGCAAGCGCCGCGCGCTCGAGATGCGCAGCGGCTGGACGTTGCCGGGCGAGAACCACACGTACGACTGGGCCACGGACTTCGACAGCTGGGACCGGTGCATCACGCGCGGCATGCCCTCGTCGATGATGCCCTATCGCTACAACGGCGGGTTCAGGATCATGCAGGCGCCGGGGTACGTGGTCTTCCAGCTCGAGATGATCCACGAAGCCCGCGTCATCTTGACGACCGACGTCGCCGAGCTGCCGCCGGAGATCAAGCAGTGGATGGGCGAGTCGCGGGGCCACTGGGAAGGGACCACGCTCGTCGTCGAGACGACGCATTACAAGGAAGGCCCGCCGATGATCAACCTCGCGGTCGTCGGCTCGCCGCCGGGCAACCGCTTCCCGTATAGCGACCGGATGAAGACGACGGAGCGCATCGTCCGGCTGAACGACGACTGGTGGCTCTACGAGATCACGACCGAGGATCCCGTCGTGCTCGAGCGTCCGTTCACGGTTCGCTATCCGATGCGCAACGATCCGGACTACTTCATGCCGGAATACGCCTGCCACGAGGACAACACGATCGTCCGCAATTACATCGAGACGAATCGCTACGAGAGGACGCACCCGACGCCGATCCCGGAGGAGCCCGCCGAGGTCTCGCCGGAAGTCGCCGACGCGCTGGCGGGACGGTGGGTCGGCCGGCCGCGAGTCGTCACGCTCGATCTCGATATCGAGCTCGAGTTCGAGAAGAGGGGAGACCGTACGGTCGTCGGCCGATTGGTCGGCACGACCCTCGGGGAGATCGACGAGCCGCTCCGAAGCGTCAGCATCGAGGGCCGCTCGATGCGGTTCGAGCTGCCGAACTGGCAGCCGTGGGGCTTCGCCGGCGAGCTCACCGACGAGGGCGAGATCGTCGGCGTCGTGAGCAGCGTTCAGGGCGGCGTGCCGGTGACCTTCGAGCGAGCGTCCGCCGCCGTCCGGTGACCCGAACGGCGGCGCGATGACGCGCCGGCCGCAGTCTCGATGTTCCGCGCTCCTGCAGCTCGCGCGCCGCGGCGCGGAGCTGATCTCGGTCGACAAGACTCTCGGCCGGCCTTCGATCACCCACCCCAGGGAGGGGCGCGGCTGCTGAGCCTAATCGCTCGCGCGTACCGCGGAGGGCGCGCCCAGATAAGGATCGGCGCGGCGGATCGCCCGGATCGAGAGGACCGTGCCGACGGCTGCGGGCACGAGCCATCCCGAAGCCGCCCCCCAGACGACGCCCGACAAGCCGAAAGCGCCGCCGGCGACCGCTGCCGGCACGCCGACCGCAACGCCGCCCCAGCTTGCGAAGTTCAGCATCGCGAGCTGCCGCGAGCTCCCGACGGCTTGCACCGTGGCGCTCGTGAACCCGCTCCAAAGCTTGAACAAGCCTGCAGCGATGACCGCCGCCAGGAGCGCGAACGAAAAGTCGTACCGTCCGGAAAGCACGCGATCCATGACGAACGGAGTGACGAACAAGAGCGCTGCGATCGCCGCCACGGCGACTGCCGCAACCGCCTTCGCTTCGCGGTAGATCAGTCGCTTCATCGCCGCCTTGTCTTCGGCTCGACGCAAGCCCGGGAGCAGCGTATAGCCGACACCGGTCTGCATCATTCGAAACGGCGACGCCGCGACCGAGGCGATCACCGCGAAACTGCCGAGCGCGGCGACGGAGAGGGCCCGAGGGATCACGAGCCGCTCGAGCTGCCAGAGCAGCTGAATCGCGAGACCGATCCCGACGGTGGCGAGCCCCTCGCGCGACAGCGCGCCGGGCGGCAGCGCGCTGCCGCCTCGGGCCGGCAACCGGGAGCCGACGATCCAGCCGATCGCGCCTGTTGCGGCGTAGGCGGAGGCGACGAGCACGCCGACCGGCAGCGCGTCCGCGCGGCCGAGCACCATCAGCACCGGGACGCCGGCGACGACGACGTAGTTGTGCAACTGGAGCAGCAGCAGCGATTGTCCGAAGCGCTCGTGCGATTGCAGGAACGCGCTCGCGATGCGGGTCATGCTGGCGCCCGCGGCCGCGAGCGCGAGGCAGACGCAGAGGGTGAAACCGAGATCGTAGAAGACGGCGCCGATCAGCGACATCGCGACGCCGGCCGCGAGGCTCGACGGGAGCGCGCGGGCGAGCAGCGGGGGGGCCGCGTCGAGCTGATGGCGGTTGATCACGATCTCGAGGCCGAGGGGGCCGACGGTGAGTCCGACCTGCGTCAGCGCGAAAAACAGCGTCAGCGCGCCGTACTCCTCCGCAAGCATGAGCCGTGCGAGCAGGATGTTGCCGAGGACGAAACCGAATCCGCCCGCCGTCAACATCGTCGCTGCACCGAGCGCCGGGGATCGAAACACCCCGCTGAAGACCGCGTTCAATGCTCTACTCGTTCGAACCCGCCGCCGCAGGGGCAGCCGCGGTGTTCGCGCAATTTCTGGTTTTTCGGCCGGAGGAGAGAAAGATTCGAATTTTCGGCCCATCCAGCCCTCAGGCTGATCCGGGACCTCCTCGGCGCTCGACGCCTCGTAATAACGCATCCAAAGTTTCGAACATCACGGGCTTCAAAACATAGTGGTCGAACCCGACGTTGCCGGCCGCCTCCCGGTCACTCTCCCTCGTCCAACCCGTGAGCGCGATGGTCAAGAGACCGTCGCACCACGTTGTGCCCGAAGCTGCCGGCAAACCTCGTAGCCGGACAAATCCGGAAGCCAGAGGTCCAAAGCGACCGCGTCAGGACGCTCCGTGTCGACAATGTCGAGCGCGGCGCGACCGCCGGTTGCAACACTCGTTTCGTATCCTACCGACGAGAGTATTGCGGCAAGCGAAAGCGCGTTGTCTTCCCTGTCGTCTACGATTAGAACACGCCTTCGTTTCATACGCCATGCGCAACCATCTACACGTAAAGAGCGGACTTTCGTTCCACAGAAGCGTTCCCTGCCGCGCGCACAGGTGGGCTTGCATTCATGTCGCGATTTGGCGTCAGTCCGGATCGGCGATTCTCGTCGACGTGCGTCGGGAATGGGGCCCGGCGCCGCTTCTGGCCGGCGCGAGCGCGGTCGAAGCCTTCGGCTCGAAGGCGCTCGAAGTTTTGCCAGCGGTACAATTGAAGCTTGCAGCCTTCGCCTAAGTTGCGTGACTCGGGCATGTGGGGGCAGTACGCAATGGTGAGCAAGACGTTCGGCAAATCGCAGAAGCAAGCCGACGAGTTGCCCGGCGAGCGAATGTGAGCGTGCGATGCGCGGTTCGAGCATGCGCTACGTAACACACCGCCCTGTGCCGCCGATAGACGCATTTGTGGAATACCTATGGCTGCTCCAGGATGCGCCGCCGCACCCTCGAGAGCGCATCGTGCCCAGCGGCACGCTCGAGCTGGTGATCAACCTCGCCGAGGACCAGATCCGCGTCTATGACGCCGACGCGGTAGCGCGTTACCCGGGTGTGGTCGTGTCGGGCGCCTACCGCCGGGGCTTCGTGGTCGACACGCGCGAGCACGCCTCTTTGGTAGGCGTGCACTTCCGGCCCGGCGGTGCTCGGACCTTTCTCGGCGGGCGCTTGGATGCGCTCTTCAACCGGCATGTCGCGCTTGCGGATCTCTGGTCGAGCGGCGAAGCGAGCCAGCTTCGCGAGCGGCTATGCTGAGGAAGCACAAGACCACGGCGACTGTGCGGTATCAGGTGACGGCAGTAGAGCCGTCCATAGACTTCTACACGAAACAGCTCGGCTTCGAGGTCGACAAGCGAGCCGGCCCGTTCGCGCAAGTCTCACGCGACGGCCTCGTGCTCATCTTGAGCGGTCCCCGGCACCTCGGGTGCGCGCGTCATGCCGGACGGTCGCAAGCAGCAGCCCGGCGGGTGGAACCGTATCGTGCTCTGGGTCGACGATCTGCACTCGGAGATCGCGCGGCTTCGACAAGCCGGCGTGCGTTTCCGTAACGCGGTCGAGGTGGGCCCGGGAGGCTCGCAAATCCTCATCGAGGATCCGGACGGGAATCCGATCGAGCTGCACCAGGAGCCGTGAACTACGGCTTTTTGGGTAAATTGTCTCTTGCAGTACAACCAACAGGCTTGGCAGGGCCATATGGCAGAAATCTGCCGAGACTTGTGCCGAATAGGATCATCTTCGTTGTCACATGAAGCCGTTCGGAGCGGGATTGGTTGCGCAGGCGACTTCGCCCGCTCAGAGTACTGCGGGCACGCAACTTCCTCTCGGGAGTCATTTCGAGAATGATCGTTGACGGGAAAGTAGAATAAAGAAGAGTCTAAAGCTTTTGCGTATAGAGTGCTTAGTCGCACCGATCGTGTGCTGGAAAAGTTCGCCTAAGGGCACCGACCAGCTAGAACGTCGCCGTGTACTGCCGAGACAGTCTCAAGCCCCGCTCGCCTCATCACCCGCCACTATTCCAATGATGCGGTCACGCTCTGCAATGGCGGCAGGTGCGTTCATCAGTTTGGCGCTTCGCTCGCGGTTTCTAAATCTTCGGTTGCTGAGCCAGTTATGACTGCCGTAAATAACGTATTGATCGTCCTTCGTCAGCACCTTTTCGTGGGTATCGAATTCCCGAAAGTGCAGTCGCCCCGGCCAATTGCACTTCCGAGCCTTCATTGCCAACGCTTCCAGACGCCGTTTGGCTCTCTTATCCACCTGACGTTGCCCTTGGCCATCTTTGTATCCGTATCCAATCCAGATTGACGCACCCCGCTGCAATGCGGCGGACGCGAGCCTCTCGAAGTTATTGTTCACGACGCAGCTACGGATCCACCCGGAGAGGATGCAGAGTTCGCTCTCCGCTGCCCTCAAGGCAGCGAGTAACTCTTCATAGTGGTGAGTTCCGCTGACGATAACGATACTTTCCGCGTTTTCAGCCCGCGATCGAATCTCACGCTGCCGCTCCACACTATAGGCCCTTAGAATGCTCTCGAGAGAATTCAGACGCTGTTGCTGCGCTGCTATCAAATTCGCGACGAGCCAAGTAGCCCAGGCCGAGCCCACCTGAAAAATAAGCAGCGGAGCCGCGTATACCGCGACGATCGTCCATACCGTCCAACCGCCTGCAACTATCGTCGCTGGCCTCTTCCCCCAAAGGCCGTAGGAAGTTGCAACACTTGCGATTACGAAAATTTGCCAGTAAGCGACTTCCATGGATCTGTTCGCGATAGTGACGGTACTCGGATTGTCGCGGAACGACTCGGTAGCGGGGCTAATGACGTCGTTGCCGCTGGTTGAAGGCCGTGACTCGATCGTAAGGGTAAGGGAGCGCCTATTCACGGGTCTGCGTCACATCAGGCGTTACGCTGGACGTGAGAATCTCCGGTTGCCGCGCCTCGAGCTTGAGTATCGACAGCCGCATAGAACTACTCTCTCCATTCGACGGC
Source organism: Gammaproteobacteria bacterium (assembly GCA_036381015.1). NCBI lineage: Bacteria > Pseudomonadati > Pseudomonadota > Gammaproteobacteria > Gammaproteobacteria bacterium. Next base: position 106,578 of record DASVDR010000008.1, on the reverse strand, counting down.
GGACTCGGGATCACCGTGCGGCGTCTAGCGCGCCTTCTCGTCACCAGCAGTTTGAACCGACCCCGCGAACAGCAATTTGTGCGAGTAGATGACTGATGAGGTCAAAGGCGTATGCGTAGGCGGTCAGTAGTTGCTCGCCCGCACCCACGCTTAAGGTTGCGATACCGGAGGTGGACGACCAGACTTGGCTGGTCAGCTTCCTCGACTATGACTTAGGCTCCTTCGACAAGGACGAGAGGGCATCAAACCCGACTCCAACCCCTTCGCCCCGGAGCAGGTGTAAGCCATATTTCCGGAATTAACTGTTTCCTAAGTCCCTGGAATGGACCCACGCGAGATGGTGGCCAGGGGCGGAATCGAACCACCGACACGCGGATTTTCAGTCCGCTGCTCTACCAACTGAGCTACCTGGCCGTGCGCGATCGTGCCCGCCTTAGGAGCGGCGGGGCGAGTATTAAACCGGGGGCCTCCGAGCGGAGTCAAGGCGAGCGGCCGGGCCACTCTGGGGCCGTCCCGTTTTGACATCGCGCCGACCGGGGCTTTAGGCTCGGGTCATCCTCTGCGCGGGCGGAGCCCGCCCGGAGGGAGATTCAAATGGTCATCGCACCCTCGGCACCGGCCGCGGCCCTCGAGTCCGAGGCGCTGGCGGAGCGCTACCAGCGTGTGCGCAGCGCGAGCATCGCGCTCGCCAGCCCCCTCGCGCCCGAGGATCAGGTGATCCAGACGATCCCCGAGGTGAGCCCCACGAAGTGGCACCTCGCGCACACCACGTGGTTCTTCGAGCGCTTCTGCCTCGTCGAGCATGCGCCGGGCTATGCGCGCGTCGACGAGCGCTACGAATACCTTTTCAACTCCTACTACTACACGGTCGGCGAAATGTATCGCCGCCCGCGGCGCGGCCTCCTGAGCCGGCCGACGGTCGCCGAGATCCACGATTACCGCGCCCGCGTGGACGATGCGATGTCGGATCTGATCGCGCGGCGGGAGGACGACGCGGCGTTCCGCTTTCTCGTCGAGCTCGGACTGCACCACGAGCAGCAGCATCAGGAGCTGCTGTTGACGGACATCAAGCACGTCTTCTTCTCGAACCCGCTCGGCCCCGCGTACACGCTGCTTCCCGAGCGGCCGAAAGCGGAAGCCGAGGCGCTTCGTTTCGTTCCCCGCTCCGGCGGCCTGCGCGAGATCGGCAGCCGCGGCGACACGTTTTGCTTCGACAACGAAACGCCGCGCCACGCGGTCCTCGTGCGCGACCACGCGCTCGGCCACCGGCTCGTCACGAACGCCGAGTACCGCGAATTCATCGAGCAAGGCGGTTACAGCCAGCCCGCGCTCTGGCTCTCCGACGGCTGGGCCACGATTCGCGAGGAGGGCTGGAGCCGCCCGCTCTGCTGGTCGGAAGATCTCGAGCAGGAGTTCACGCTCGGCGGCTGGCGCCCGATCGACCCGCATGCACCCGTCTGCCACGTGAGCTACTACGAGGCCGACGCGTTCGCGCGCTGGGCCGGTGCGCGCTTGCCCACGGAGGCGGAATGGGAGCTCGCGGCCGCATCGCAACCGGTCGCCGGGAATCTGCTCGACACTGGCCTGCTCCGTCCGACTTCGATCCCGCCCGCCGCGGGCGGCACGCGCGGCGGCGCCGCCGCGCCCCGGCCGCCGGACGAGGCCCCGCAGTCGCCGCTCGTGCAGCTCTACGGCGACGTCTGGGAATGGACCGCGTCGCCCTACGGCCCCTACCCCGGCTTCAAGCCGCTCGCGGGCTCGCTCGGCGAGTACAACGGCAAGTTCATGGCCAATCAAATGGTCGTGCGCGGCGGCTCGTGCGCCACGTGGGCCGAGCACGTCCGTGCGACGTACCGCAGCTTCTTCTATCCCCGCGACCGCTGGCAGTTCCTCGGCTTCAGGCTCGCGAAGGACCTCTGACCCGCCGGCCGCCGGCGCGCAAGCCGGCAAAGGATCATCGCATGACCAAAGGACTGACCCAGCTCATGACGGCGAACGAGACGCCGCCCGACCTCGTGGAGGAGCGAGCCGAGATCCTCGAGGGGCTCCTGGCGGAGCAGAAGCAGATCTCGCCGAAATACCTCTACGACGAGCGGGGCTCGGAGCTGTTCGACCGCATCTGCACGCTGCCCGAGTACTACCCGACGCGCACCGAGCTCTCGATCATGGACGAGCATCTCGTCGAGATCTCGGAGCTCGTCGGGCCCCGTGCCGCCGTGATCGAGTTCGGCGCGGGCTCGAGCCTCAAGGTCCGGCAGCTGCTCGACGCGCTCGACTCGCCGGCCGCGTACGTGCCGGTCGAGATCTCCGGCGACTACCTGAAGAAGCAGGCCGAGGAGCTCGCGCGCGACTACCCGGACGTCCATATCCAGCCGGTCTTCGCCGACTTCACGCAGCCGTTCGCGCTGCCCGAGCACCCGGTCATGCCCGAGCGCAATCTCGTGTTCTTCCCCGGCTCGACGATCGGCAACTTCACGCGCTCGGAGGCGGCGGACCTTCTCGCGGTGATGCGCGCGGAGGCAAAGGACGACGGAGTGCTGCTGATCGGCGTCGACCTGAAGAAGGACGCGGAAATCGTGCGCGCAGCATACAACGACCGCGAGGGCGTCACGGCGGAGTTCAACCTGAACCTGCTGCATCGGCTGAACCGGGAGCTCGGGGCGAACTTCGACGTCCGGTCGTTCCGGCACGAAGCCATCTACGACGAAGAGCAGGGCCGGATCGAGATGCGCCTCGTGAGCCTCGAGGATCAGCTCGTGACGCTGGCGCACCGCGTCGTCCCGTTCCGGCGGGGCGAGTACATCATCACGGAGTACTCGCACAAATACTCGATCGAGGAGTTCCATGCGGTCGCGCGCGCGGCCGGGTTCGACCCGCAGCGCACGTGGACCGACGCCCGCAAACTGTTCAGTGTGCATTTCATGCGGGCGGCGTAGCGGCGGGGCGGGGGGCCCCCTTGGCGCCGGCAGGCTGAAAACGTCGCGGCCTCGGTCTATTATCCCGACCATGAGCGACGACAAGGTCTACCCGGTCCCCGCGGGCTGGGAAAAAAGGGCCTGGATCGACCAGGCGAAATACGAGGCGCTTTACCGACGATCGATCGAGGACCCGGAAGGGTTCTGGCGCGAGCACGCCGGGCGCATCGACTGGATCGAGCCGTTCACCGAGGTCAAGGACGTCTCTTACGACGCGCGCGATCTCCACATCCGCTGGTTCGCGGACGGTCAGCTGAACGCTTGCGCGAACTGCCTCGACCGTCACTTGCCGAAGCGGGCGAATCAGACGGCGATCATCTGGGAAGGCGACGACCCGAAGCAGGATCGGCGGATCACGTACGGCGAGCTGCACGACCAGGTCTGCCGGTTCGCGAACGCGCTGAAAGGGCTCGGCGTGAAGCGCGGCGACCGCGTCACGATCTACATGCCGATGATCCCGGAGATCGCCGTCGCGATGCTCGCGTGCGCCCGGATCGGCGCGATCCATTCGGTCGTGTTCGGCGGCTTCTCGCCGGAGTCGCTCCGCGGCCGCATCGAGGACTGCAAGTCGAATATCGTGATCACGGCGGACGAAGGCGTCCGCGGCGGCAAGACCATCCCGCTGAAGGCGAACGTCGACGAGGCCTGCGCGAAGCTCGGCGGCGCGGTCGAGACGGTCGTCGTGGTCCGGCGGACCGGCGGCAAGATCGGCTGGCGGGAAGGCCGCGACCTCTGGTACCACGAGCTGATCGATGCCGCCTCGCCGGACTGCCCGGTCGAGGTCATGAACGCGGAGGACCCGCTCTTCATTCTCTACACGTCCGGGTCGACCGGGCGGCCGAAGGGCGTCCTGCACACCACCGGCGGCTATCTGGTCTGGGTCTCGCTCACGCATCAGCACGTCTTCGACTACCACGAAGGCGACATCTACTGGTGCGCGGCCGACGTCGGCTGGGTCACGGGCCACAGCTACATCGTCTACGGTCCACTCGCGAACGCGGCGACGCTCGTGATGTTCGAGGGCATTCCCACGTACCCCGACGCGAGCCGGTTGTGGCAGGTCGTCGACAAGCACGAGGTCAACACGCTCTACATGGCGCCGACCGCGATCCGCGCGCTGATGCGCGAAGGCGAGGAGCCGGTGAAGCGCACGTCACGCGAGACGTTACGGCTCCTCGGCACGGTCGGCGAGCCGATCAATCCCGAGGCGTGGGAGTGGTATCACCGCGTCGTCGGCGACGGGCGCTGCCCGGTGGTCGATACGTGGTGGCAGACGGAAACCGGCGGCATCCTGATCACGCCGCTGCCCGGCGCCACGGCGCTGAAGCCGGGCTCCGCCACGAGGCCCTACTTCGGCGTCAAGCCGGGGATCGTGGACGGCGAAGGCCGTCTGCTCGAAGGCGAGGCGGCGGGGAATCTCGTGCTGCTCGACAGCTGGCCGGGGCAGATGCGCACCGTTTACGGCGATCACCAGCGCTTCGTCGAGACCTACTTCACGCAGTTCCCCGGCAAGTACTTCACCGGCGACGGCGCACGCCGCGACGCCGACGGCTACTACTGGATCACCGGCCGCGTCGACGACGTGATCAACGTCTCGGGCCACCGGATGGGCACGGCCGAGATCGAGAGCGCGCTCGTCGCGCACCCGAAGGTCGCGGAGGCGGCCTGCGTCGGCTTCCCGCACGATTTGAAGGGCCAGGGCATCTACGCTTACGTGACGCTGATCGCCGGCGAGGAGCCGTCGGACGCGCTGAGGTCGGAGCTCGTCGACTGGGTGCGCAAGGAGATCGGCCCGATCGCGAGCCCGGACTTCATCCAGTGGGCGCCGAGCCTGCCGAAGACGCGCTCGGGCAAGATCATGCGGCGCATCCTCCGCAAGGTCGCCGCCGACGACTACGCCGATCTCGGCGACACCACGACCCTCGCCGACCCGAGCGTCGTCGCCGACTTGATCGAGCATCGGATGAATCGGTAGGTGTCTGACACCTTTTTCGCCGACAGGAAAACGTGTCTGACGCCTTTTCGGCCCGTGGCGAAAAAGGTGTCTGACACCTTTTTGCCGGCCAGTACCCGTCGGTATCTCGAGAAAAAGGTGTCTGACACCTTTTTTTCGCACACCTTTTTCGCCGCTACTCCGGCCGGTAGTCCGGCGGCTTCTGCGAGCCTTCGCCGAAAAAGAACTTCTCCATCTCGCGCTCGAGGAACCGGCGGGCCTGCGGCTCGACAGGCGAGAGCCGGTACTCGTTGATCAGCATCGTCTGGTGCATCAGCCAGCGCTGCCACGCGAGCTTCGAGACGTTCTCGTAAATCCTTTGGCCGAGGTCGCCCGGATACGGAGGCCGGTCCAGGCCTTCGGCTTCCGTGCCCAGCACTACGCAGTGGACGGTTCGGGCCACGCACTCTCCTTGCCGTGCTCCGGCAGCGTTTCGAGCAGCGCCTTGATCGGCGCCGCGATGCCGACGCTCGATGGCGCCGCTGCGTTATACCAAAGCAGGTTCTCCGATTCCATGACGATGCGGCAATCCGTAGCGAGCCTCACCCAGCACGGCGCCATCTCGAGATCGAAGTGCGTGAACGCATGCTCGATGCACGGGAGCGCGCGCTCGCTCGCGGGCACGATGCCGAGACGCCTCCGGCACCAGTCCGCGGCGCTGTCGCCTTCGGCGAGCTCCGGCAAGCTGTAGAGCCCACCCCAGATGCCGCGCTCTGGCCGCCGCTCGAGCAGCACGCCGCGGTCCGGCGCCTCGATCACGAGCACGGCCTTGCGCCTGCGCGGCCGCTCGCGCTTGCGGCGCGGCGACGGCAGCCGTGGTTGAATCCCGAGCGCGCATGCCCGGCAACCCTCGACGACGGGGCACACCGTGCAAGCCGGCCGCCGGCGCACGCAGAGCGTCGCGCCGAGATCCATGATCGCCTGCGTGTAGTCCGCGACGCGCTCGGCCGGCGTGTGCGCCTCCGCGAGCGACCACAACGTGCGCTCGACGTCGCGCTCGCCGGGCCGGCCCTCGATCGCGTGATAGCGCGCGAGCACGCGTCTCGCGTTGCCGTCGAGGATCGGATGCCTGAGCCCGTGCGCCTGCGCGAGGATCGCACCGGCCGTGGAGCGGCCGATGCCGGGCAGGCCCGCCAGTGCATCGATCGAGAGCGGCAGCTCGCCGCCGAAGCGCTCCACGACGATGCACGCGGCGCGGTGGAGGTTGCGGGCGCGGGCGTAGTAGCCGAGCCCGGACCAGAGCGCGAGCACGTCGTCGAGCGGCGCGTTCGCGAGCGCGTGCACCGTCGGAAAGCGCGCGACGAACCGCTCGAAGTACGGGATCACGGTCGCGACCTGAGTCTGCTGGAGCATGATCTCCGACACCCAGACCGCATACGCGGTGCGGTGTTTCTGCCACGGCAGATCATGGCGGCCGCAGCGGTCGAACCAGTCGAGCAGGCGGCGGGCGAAGTCGTCCGTGGCCGGCGCAAGCGCCGGGCGCGCGGCGGAAGCGCTCATGGCGCGGCGGCGGTCGTCGTCTCGAGGCTCGACGGCTCCACGCCTTCCGGCTCGAGCCCGGACGGCAGCCCGCGCGCGAGCCGCTCGATCCGCCGGAGCACGCGCGGCCCGCCGTGCATCAGCGTCTTCTTGAGCAGCAACGGCCCGATCACGGGCGGAATCCAGAAATCGGGCTCCAGCACGAGCCGGTAAGTGACGTCGGTTCCGTCCGCCGTCGGCTCGAGCATCCACTCCGAGCGGCTGTACGAGAAGTCGCTGCGCTCGGGCAGCCCCGTGGTGCGGATGTAGTTGGGCGCCTCGGCCTCGAGACGCTCGACGAGCCGCATGCTCTTGCAGAAGAAGAGCAAGCATCCCTTGATCCGCGTGTACACGATCGGCGTGCCGTCGGGAGCGGGGGTCAAGTAGTCGCTTTCCTTGTAGACGCTCGAAATGCGCCGGTACCGGCCGTCCTCGTAGTCGACGAGAACCTCGAAGATCGCGTCCGGAGGCGCAGCCATGTGGGTCTCGGCCGTGAGCTCGTAGCGGCCGCTCTCGCGCGTGATGTCGAGGGAGTGAATCTCGGCGGACGAGGCCGGAAGGCTCACCGCGGCCGCCGCGATCAGGAAGACGCCTCTCAGCATGAACCGTCTCCGTTCACCGATCGAGAAGCCCGCGCAGCCGTTCGCGCAGCTCCTCGCGTGCCTCGTCGGCCTCCTGCTCGACGCGCTCCTCGGCCTCGCTGCGCTCCTCCTGCACGCGCTCGCTGACGGCCTCCTCCGCCTCGGCGCGGACCATCGCCGCGAAGTCCGGCACCACCGAGGGCGCGGCGAGCGTGCCGCCGACCTCGAGGGGCAGCTGATCGCCGGCGAGATCCGCCATCAGCGGCGAGGACTGAAGCTGCGGGCCGTCGACGAACGTCGCGACGACATCGAAGTCGAGCGCGTCGGTCAGCAGATTGACCGTACCCTGGCCGTCGACGGTCATGAACGGCAGCGTCGCGTTCAGGTCCTCGTTCGTCAGAATCGCGTCCTGCACGACGCCAGAGGCCGAAACGGACGAGAACGGCGTGCGCCGCTCCCCTTCCGGCCGCTCCGGCCGCCCCTCGCCCTCGAACACGCTGCGCGCGCGGACCAGCTCGAACCACAGGTCGAAGCCTTCCCACGCGCCGTCGGACAAGTCGAACGCGACGTCGCCGTCGAGATCGCGGCGCATCTGGCCGACGTTCGAGCCCGCCGTCGTGAGGTTCAGCCTGAGATTGCCGCGCCCGGACACCATCTCGGAGTCGAGGAGATCGCGGCCGAGCGGCAGCATATCGACGTTCGTGAGCTCGGACTCGAGCGCCGCGCGCGCCGCGTCTTGCTCGACCGTGATCCGGATGTCGGCCGCGAGCTCGCCGCCGTAAAGGCTCGCGCTCGGCGTCAGCCGCACCTCGCCGTCGCCCGCTTCGAGCATGAACGCGGCATCCGTGAGCGTGAGCCCGGCAAACTGCGCCTCGCCGAACTCGAGCGACCCGGCCGCGTCGAGCGTGCGGAGCGCGTCCAGCGGCAGATCCACCTCGTCGAGCGAGCCCTCTTCGGCCGGCGCCTCGGTTTCCTCCGCGGCCGGCGGCAAGTAGCGGTCGATGTTGATCCGATCGACGGCGAGATCGAAACGGATCGACTCGTTCTGCAGCCCGACGCTGCCGACGAGCTGCGAGTCGTCGAGAGCGAGCCGCATGTCCTGCAGGCCGATCTGGTCGGCATCGTAGACGAACGTGGCCTCGGCGGAGGCGCTCTTCAACACGCTCGGATCGGCGGTCTCGACGGCCGCGTCGAAGGTTTCGAGCAGCGCGCTGGGATCGAAGGTCTCGATCTGCACGTTGCCGGTCAGCGCGAGGTCGCTCAGAACGCCGCTCCCCTCGAGGGAGCCGTGCGCGGTGACGCCGAGAAACTCGAGCGTGAGCTGGTCGAGATCGAGCGTCTCCTCGTTCAGGTTCGCAGCGAACGTCGCGAAGCTGAGCCGCGCTTCACCCTCGCCGCCGGGCCAGCCCGCGCCTTCCCCGGCGAGGGTGACTGCGAGGTCGTCGAGGCGATACGCATTCTCCGCGAGCGAGAGCGTGGCGCGCGTCTCGACGCCGACGGCGACGTTCACAGCCTCGCCCGACAGCGTGAAGTCCATCGTGACCGGGAACGCGACGTCGGGACCGAAGCCCGATGCCTCGAGATTGAAGTTGCCGAGCGTCCACTCGCTGTCGCTCGCCGCGTCGGTCCACGTGACCTCGGAGTCGGTGATCCGCAGGACGTCGACGTTCAGGTCGACGGCGCCGACCCCGCCGCCTTCCTCGGTAGCCGGCGCCGGCTCGGCCGCGCCGGCACCGCCGCCGCCGAGGTCCTGCCAGTTGTTCCGGCCTTGCGCATCGCGCGCGAGGTTCAACACGAGACCGGTGAGCTCGGCCTCGCCGATCGCGATCCGTCGCGAGAGCAGCGGCAGCAGCTCGAGCTCGAGCGCGGCGCCGGAGATTTCGGCGAAAGGCCGCTCGCCGAACCCTTCGGCGTTGCTCAAGCGCGCATTGCCGAGCGATATGCGAAGGGACGGAAAGACGTCGAGCTCGAGATCGCCCTCGAGCGTAAGCTCGCGTCCGGTGGCGTTCGCCACGGCCGCCGCGATCTCGTCCTTGTAGTCGTTCGGGTCGACGAGCAGGCTCACGCCCGCGACAGCGACGATGAGCAGCACGACGACGGCCGCGACGACGATGCCGATAAGCTTGAGTAATCGACCCATGGCTCTGGACCTGTGGACCGTCAGGCGACCATCGTAGCAGCCCGGCGGGCTCAAATCTGCCGCCGGAAGGGGATCCGATCCCCGGTTTGCTTACGGGCTGGGGGCGCTGGTTCCGCTCGGCACCGGCCCCTGGCGACGCGGGCGGCCCCGCGGGCGCATGACCGACGGCCGTGTGCCGTCAATCCTGGCGCGCGTACCAGTTCACGGCGAACTGCACGAGCCGCGGCGAGCTGTCCAGGCTCAGCTTCTTCTTGATGCGCTGCCGGTGCGACTCGATCGTCTTCACGCTGAGGCTGAGATCGCTCGCAATCTCGCGGGTGCTCTTGCCCCGCCCGATCAGGTTCAGCACCTGCACCTCGCGGTTGCTCAAGCGCTCGATCGGATCGATCGCGTGCTTGCGCCGCGCGGCCGCGAAGCGCTCGATCATGCTCGCGCCGATCCGCTCGCTGACATACACGCCGCCGCTGAGCACCCGCCGCAGCGCGACGATGAGCTGATCGCTGCCCGCGTGCTTCATGATGTAGCCGTTCGCCCCGGCGCTCAGCAGGCGCTCGGCGTAGATCGTCTCGTCGTGCATCGACAGCACGAGCACCGGAAGCTGACCGTATTTGGCTCGAATCTCCTTGATGAGCTCGAGGCCGTCGCTGTCGTTCAGTGAAAGGTCGAGGATCACGACGTCCGGGCGAGCCTCACTGAGGCCGACGCGCGCCTCGCGGACGTCGGCCGCCTCGCCGCAAACGGTCAGGTCCGGCTCCTGCTCGAGAAGCTCGGCCAAACCTTTCCTGACGATCGGGTGATCGTCGACGATGTATACCCTGCGCTCGCGGCTGCTCGCCTGCTCCATGTTGCTCATGGATTCGCCTGCCCCTGGCTTTTCTCCTCCGTCTCCGCGCTCGCTCGCCGTTTCGACCGCGCGAGCCGGCGCTCGCGAGAATTCGTGCTCGCAAACGAGCCGCGCTGCTGCGTCGGATCGCTACGCCGTCTAGTAAGGTGAGGCGCGGGTACGGCGAGGGAGTATCCCGCAAGCGGAAACGAAGTGCCAGACCCGGCCTGGTCGAGTCGTCGGCCGCCTTGCGGCGCATGCGTCACGAATTGTCGCGCGGCGGCGACGCGTCGGCGCGGCTGCGCGTCGAGTCGGGGGAGCGGGTCGAAATCCGGCCGCTCGTCAGCGACGGCCGGAGCTGTGAGCAGGACCCGCTCGGCCGGCGCGGCGGCGGGAAGCTGGAGCGGGTGATGGGAATCGAACCCACGTCATCAGCTTGGGAAGCTGAGGTTCTACCATTGAACTACACCCGCCGGATGGCCGGATTTTACAGCGCAACGGCGCGCGCCGTCACGATCTCGCGGGGCGCCGGCGCCGGGCGGGTGGCCTCCGTCCACTCGGCCGGTTACGCTGCCGGCGAAACCATGCCCGGTATTCATGTCCGGCATGCACGCAACGTCCGAATCCATGTCCGGCCTCCGATGCGCTCGACGCCCTAATTCATGTCCGGCAGCCGATGCGCTCGATGCATGTTTGACAATCTATGTACATGACGCATGTCCGGGATTAGATGCACGCAGGGCCTCCCGCGGCGGAAGGTGCGCAGCTTCGTGCGGCGGCCGGGGCGCATGACGGAGGCGCAGCGGCGGGCGCTCGAGACGCTGTGGCCGCGCTGGGGGATCGAGTTCGAGGAGCGCAGGCTCGACCTGGTCGAGGTCTTCGGGCGCGATGCGCCGCGCGTGCTCGACATCGGCTTCGGCGACGGCGAGGCATTGCTCACGGCGGCCGCGAACCATCCCGGGATCGACTACCTCGGGGTCGAGGTCCACGAGCCCGGCGTCGGGCACCTGCTGCTCCTCCTCGAGCGCGCGCGACTCGAGAACGTGCGCGTGATCATGCGCGACGTCGTGGAGGTGATCGATGCGATGCTGCCGGACGAGGCAATCGACGCGATCGCGATTTTCTTCCCGGACCCGTGGCCGAAGAAGCGGCACCACAAGCGGCGACTCGTGCAGCCGGAGTTCCTGGCCCGCTGCGCCAGGATTCTGAAGCACGGAGGCTTGATGCACATCGCGACCGACTGGGCGGATTACGCCGAGCACACACGCGCCGCATTCGCCGCGTCGCCCTTCTTCGAGCCGGTTTCGATCGAAGCGCTCGCCGGCGATCCGCTCGCGTTTCGCCCGCCGACGAAGTTCGAGCGGCGCGGCCGCCGGTTGGGCCACGACATCGCGGATCTGTGTTACCGGAAAACCCGGTCCTCGGCGTCTCCGAGCGCGCGCCGCTGACCCTGGGCTCCCGCTCGGCCGCGGCGAAAGCGGGCTGCGCGCACAGGGCTACTTCAGCGGCGAGACTATCCCTCGGACCCGCCGCCCGGGCGGCCCGTCCCGTTCTCCGTGCCGGCCGTGCCGAGCGCGCTGTCGATCATGCCCCGGCGCATCATGAACCAGAACAGCAGGATTCCCGGAAGCGCGAGCACCGTGGTCAAGAGATAAAAGCTCGTGTACCCCATGACCTCGATCAGGCCGCCGGCGGTCGTCCCGGTCAACACGCGTCCGAGAACGCTCGCGGCCGCGGAGATCAGCGCGTATTGCACGGCCGTGAACTGCAGGTTGCAGAGCGCCGAGAAGTACGCGACGACGACGACCCCGCCGTAGCCGCTCGCGAGGTTCTCGAAGCCGATGGCCCCGGCGAGGCCCAGGTTGCTGTGGCCTGCGGCCGCCAACAGCGCAAAGCTCAGGTTCGAGACGCACATCAATACGAGCGCGAGCAGGACGGATCGCTTCAGGCCCAACCGCGTATAGAGGATTCCGCCGATGAAGATGCCGACGAGGAAGGCCCAGAACCCGAACCCGACATCGTAAAGGGCGATCTCGTCGTTGCTGTAACCCAGGTCGTTGAACAGCAGCCGAAGCGTGAGATTCGCGAGCGTATCCCCGATCTTGTGCACGAGGATGAAAACCAGCACGAGCCACGCGCCCGAGCGCCGCAGGAACTCCGTGAACGGCTCGACGATGGACTTCCACACGGCGGCAAGGCTCTGCTTCTCGTTCCTCACGACGTGCCGCGCGGGCTCGCCGACGATGAGCCCGGTCAGCATTGCCGGCAGCGCGAAAGCCGCGCAGATCACGTAGGCCGCGCTCCAGCCCATGCGGGCCGCGACGACCAGCGCGAGCGCGCCTGCCGCCGCCGAGCCGATCCGCCACCCGTACTGCGTCATCCCGGAGCCGACGCCGAGCTGATACGGCTTCAGCGTCTCGATGCGATAGGCGTCGATCACGATGTCGTAAGTGGCGCCGGCGATCCCGACCAGCACCGCCGCGATGACGGTGGCTTCGATGCCGGCCGCGGGATCCACGAGCGCGAGGTTCACGACCGCGGCGATCACGGCGCAGCCGACGAAAAGCAACCACGACACGCGGTGTCCGAGCCTGCCGAGCAGCGGAAGGCGCACGCCGTCGACGATCCAGGCCCAGAACATCTTGAGGTTGTAGACGAGGAACGCGAGGCTGAACGCCGTGATGGTCTGCTTGTCGATGCCGTCCTGCGCGAGGCGGGTGGTCAGCGTGGCGCCGATCATCGCGTACGGGAAGCCGGACGAGATGCCGACGAAGAAAGCGGCGAGCGATTCCTTCTCGGTGTATGGACGGATGGCGGCCCAGACGCCATTGGTGCTGGAGACGAGCGACCGCCCTGCTCCGCTCAAAGCTCGTGCTCCTGAGAATTGCCCCCCCATGCGGCGTAGACCGTACGCGATCCCGGCGGCCTTGGCCAGAGAAGAGCTTCCTTTCGCGTTGCCGCCGTGCAACTCTGCTTTAGGAGAAAGGCCGAGCTTTCGCGACGGCACAAGATCGATCGGCATGCACGAAGCGCTGGTATGATAAGCGTCCCGTGAGGCGGCATTCGATGCGGGCATACAAGACCGAATTTCTGGAGCTTGCGCTCGAGCTCGGCGTGCTCCAGTTCGGCGAATTCAAGCTCAAGTCCGGGCGCGTGAGCCCGTACTTCTTCAATGCCGGCTTGTTCAACACGGGCTATGCGGCCGCGAAGCTCGGCCGCTGCTACGCGTCGGCGATCGCGGCGCTCGACGTCGAGTTCGACATGCTGTTCGGCCCCGCCTACAAGGGCATCCCGCTCGTCGCGCTGGCGGCCGCGGCGCTCGCCGAGCATCACGACCTGGATTACCCCTACGCCTTCAACAGAAAGGAGGCGAAGGACCACGGCGAGGGCGGCGCCACGATCGGCGCGCGAATCGACGGACGGGTCTTCATCGTCGACGACGTCATCACCGCCGGCACGGCCGTGCGCGAGGCGCTCGAGGTCATCGCGGCGGCCGGCGGCCGGCCTGCCGGCGTGCTCGTCGCGCTCGATCGGGAGGAGGTCGGCACGAAAACCCGGATTTCCGCGGTGCAGCAGCTCTCGGCCGAGCTGAACGTGCCGATCTACAGCATCGTCACGCTGACGGATCTCGTCGATCACCTCGAAGAGGACAAGGAGTACGCGGCGTATCTGCCGGCGATGCGCTCGTACCGGAACCGATACGGCGTCACGTTCGATCCGTAAACGCAGGCGGAAGCGCGTCGCCGCCGTGCGTTCAGGCTGGACCGAAGGCCGGCCGCGAGCCGAATGTGACGGAGGGCGGGTTCTATTCCGCTCGAAATCTGGTATATCTCGGTCGTCGGTATATCGAAGCGTTTTACATAAGGTGAACCGATCTCTGCGCATCCTGCTGCTCGCCGCCGTGACGTTCGCGGCCGGGGCGGCGTTTGCACAGAAGCTCTACCGCTGGATCGACGAGAACGGCGTCGTGCACTACGGCGACCGCATCCCTCCCGAGTACGCCGACCGCGACCGGGCCGTCCTGAACAGCCAGGGCATCGCGGTCGACCATCAGCAGGGCGCGGTCACCGAAGCCGAGCGTGCGGCGCGTGAGCGGGAGCGCGAGGCCGCCGAGACCGAAGCCGCGGCGAAAGCGGAGATCGCGCGGCGCGACCGAATGCTCCTCGAGACGTACTTGAGCGTCGAGGACATCGAGGATCTGCGGGACCGGCGCCTCGAGCTGCTCGAGTCGCAGATCACGGTCACCGAGATCTACCTTTCCGACCTTCGCGACCGGCTCGCCGCGCTGAAGGCCGAAGCCGGCAAGTACAAGCCCTACAGCGACCGCGAGGACGCTCCGCAGATCCCGCATGAGCTCGCGCGCGACATCTCCCAGACGGAATCGTCCATCGCGAGCTACGAGGCCCAGCTCCAGCGCACGCGCGACGAGCAGGCGACGCTCAGGGCCCAGTTCGACAGCGACATTCAGCGCTTCAAGGAGCTGAAGGGCGGCTGACGTCGAAAAAAGGTGTTCGACACCTTTTTCCCGAGAAAGGGTGTCTGGGAAAAAGGTGTCTGACACCTTTTTTTGGTGGGATTACCGCGTGCCGGTGTGGCCGAAGCCTCCGACGCCGCGCTCGCTCGCCGCGAACTCGTCGACGACGTCGAACTCCGCCTGCACGACCGGCACGATCACGAGCTGCGCGATCCGCTCGCCGGGGTCGATCGAGAACGGCGCCGCGCCCCGATTCCAGCACGAGATCATCAGCTCGCCCTGATAGTCCGAGTCGATCAGGCCGACGAGATTGCCGAGCACGATGCCGTGCTTGTGGCCGAGGCCGGAGCGCGGAAGGACGATCGCCGCGAGGCCCGGGTCGGCGATGTGAATCGCGACTCCGGTCGGGATCAGCTCGCAGGCGCCCGGCGCGAGCGTGAGCGGCGCGTCGAGGCACGCTCGAAGATCGACGCCGGCCGACCCCGACGTCGCCCGTTGCGGCAGCGGAAACTGCGTGCCGACACGGCGATCGAGAATCTTGATCTCGATGCGTGCCCAGGCCGCGCTCACCCGCCCGCCTCCGGAGCGGGCGCCGCGTTCCGCCGTTCGCGGTAGCGCTCCGCGATCAGCGCGATCAGGCGCTCGGCCAGGACGTCCTTCGAGCTCTCGCCGAAGTGCGTCTCGCCGCCTCGCCAAAACACCGTGAGCTCGTTCGTCTCGCGGTCGAAGCCGCAGTCCGGCCCGACCTTGTTCGCGGCGATCATGTCGACGCCCTTGCGCTCGAGCTTCTCGCGCGCGTGGCGCGCGACGTGCTGCGTCTCGGCCGCGAAGCCGACGGTGAAGGGCGGGTTCGGCAGCGCCGCGACGCTCGCGAGCGTATCGGGCGAGCGGACGAGATCGAGGTGCATCTCGGGCTCGCTACGCTTGATCTTGTCCTTGGCCATCTCGTGCGGCCGGTAGTCGGAGACCGCGGCACACGCGATGAAGAGATGCGTGCCCGCGATCTCGCGATGAACGGCCTTGTAGAGCTCCTCCGCCGTCTCGATGTCCACGCGCCGCACGCCCATCGGCGTCTTCAAGGACACCGGCCCCGTGATCAGCACGACGTCGGCGCCCGCGGCGCGTGCCGCGGCGGCGAGAGCGAAGCCCATGCGGCCGGAGCTTCGGTTCGTGATGTAGCGCACCGGGTCGATCGGCTCGCGCGTCGGACCGGCCGTGACGATCGCCTTGAGGCCGGCCAGCGGGCCCGCGGCCGGGCGGTGCGCGATCTCGAGCAGGGCCGCGGCGATCTCCGCCGGCTCCATCATGCGGCCCATACCGTGCTCTCCGCACGCCTGCTCGCCCGCCGTCGGCCCGAGCAGCCGGACGCCGCGGCTCTCGAGGAGCTTGCAGTTCGCCTGCACGGCCGCGTGCGCCCACATCTGCCGGTTCATCGCCGGCGCAAGCACGACGGGCGCGGCGGTCGCGAGACAGAGCGTCGTCAGCAGATCGTTGGCGAGACCGGCCGCAAGACTCCCGATGAAATGCGCGGTGGCGGGCGCGACGAGCACGACGTCGGCCCACCGTGCGAGCTCGATGTGCCCCATTGCGGCTTCCGCCGCCTCGTCCCACAGCTCGTCGCGCACGCGCCGGCCCGACACCGCTTGGAACGTCACGGGTGCGACGAAGCGGCTCGCGCCGCGGGTCAGCACGACCTGGACCTCGCAGTGGCGCTCGACGAGGCGGCGCACGAGATCCGGGCTCTTGTACGCGGCGACGCCGCCCGTGACGCCGAGCAGGACGTGCGTGGGGCCGCCGCCCGCAGCGCGCGCGGCGGACTCGCGTGTCGGGGAAGTAGTCATCGGGATTCGGGCTAACGCTTCGGAGCTTAACGCCGGGGAAGGCTCGTTTTCCACCGAAGCGGTCCAGAGCCGTTTCTCTCGACGCCGGTGACATTTCGCGCATGCGTTTCGGCACGCCGCGACCCAGTATGTTACTCCGCGCTGACGCAGGGAGGGATCGGCGTTGGGAGTGAATCGGTGGCCGCGTTCCGAGCGGCCGAGGGAAAAGCTGCTCGAAGCGGGCTCGAAGGCGCTCTCGGACGGCGAGCTTCTCGCGGTGCTGATCGGCTCCGGCACGGCCGGCGGGGATGCCGTCACCCTCGCGCGCGATCTTCTGGCCCGGCACGGCGGGCTCGGGGGGCTCTTGCGCAGCGGCAGTGCGGGGCTCGCGGAGGTGAAGGGGCTCGGCCCGGCGCGCATCGCACGAGTCCTCGCAGCCGTCGAGCTCGGCCGGCGCTATCTCGCGGCGCCCACCGAAGCGCGGGCCGCGTTGAAAGCGCCGGGGGACGCGGCGCGCGTCTTCAAGGCTCGGCTCGCCGATCTGCCCCACGAGGTGTTCAGCTGCCTGTTTCTCGACACGCGCCACCGCATCATCTGCTACGAGGAGCTTTTTCGCGGCACGATCGACGGCGCCACGGTCTATCCCCGCGAGGTGCTGAAGCGCACGCTGCACCACAACGCCTCGGCGGTGATCGTCGGCCACAACCATCCGTCCGGCGTCGCGGAGCCGAGCGAGGCGGACCGCAGCATCACGCTGAAGCTCGCGAAAGCGCTCGCGCTCGTCGACGTCAGGCTGCTCGATCACGTCGTCGTCAGCCGTGCGGGCCACGTGTCGCTGGCCGAGCGGGGGTGGATCTGAGAACCGGGCGCGACGCATGCACATGGCGGGCGGCGAAGCGGCGGGTGCCTGTGCCGGCCGTGACGGCGCCGTGCCGGCCGTGCCCGCGCCTTGCCGTGGCCCGCGCCTTGCCGGCCGTGGCCGGACGGGCTATAGTCGCCGGCTCTCCGCCGTCCGAAGGAACCGCGAGAAATGTCGAGAGTCTGTCAGGTGACCGGCAAGGGCCCGATGTCGGGCAACAACGTGTCACACGCGAACAACAAGACCCGGCGACGTTTTCTGCCGAATCTCCACACGCAGCGCTTCTGGCTCGAGAGCGAGCGGCGCTTCGTGAAGCTGCGCGTCTCCAGCAAGGGGCTGCGCATCATCGACAAGCTTGGCATCGAGAAGGTCGTCGCGAACTTGCGCGCGCGTGGCGAGAGGGTTTGATTCCGAGGAGGTGCCGCTATGCGAGAGAAGATCAGATTGATGTCGTCGGCCGGCACCGGCCACTACTACACCACCACGAAGAACCGCCGCCTGCATCCGGAAAAGATGGAGGTCAAGAAATACGACCCCCGCGTCCGGAAGCACGTGATCTACAAAGAGACGAAGATCAAATAGCACGGCCCGCCCGCATGGGCCGCGACCGCCTCGAAAGCCCGCCGAACGGCGGGCTTTTCGTTTCCGGGGCACGCCCCGCGTCCCAGGGACGAGGGGCGGCTCGATAAAGGCCGCTTCAGCCCGCCGGCTGCGCCGCCGCGCCGAACGACTTCAGATACGCCGCGAATTCCTGAAGGCAGTGAATGCCGCTCGCCTCCGCGCGGGCGCACCACTCCTTCAGATCGGCGAGCAGCCGCTCGTTGCTCTTGTGCGCCCCGTCCCACAGCGCCTTCAGCTCCGCGTGAAACTCGAGGGCGCGCTGGAAGTGCGGATGCCGCTCGCGCAGCTCCTCGAGGCGCCGCCGAGCGTGCTCGTCCAGCATGTGCGGCTGCCAGCTGAGCCAGCGCTTCACCGCCGCGACGACCGCGTTCGCGTTTCCGCCGATCGCCTCGATCTCGCGCTGAAGCACCGGAACCGTGACCGTGTGCGTGTAGTGCCGAAGCACGTACATGCGGTTCACGATCACCGCCCGCAGACCCTCGAGATCGATCGTGCGCGCCTCGTCGGCGAGGACCGGCGGCGTTGCGACGCGGCGGATCTTCGCGAGCCCGAGCCACGTCAGCACCTTCAGATGCAGCCAGCCCATGTCGATCTCGTGCCGGCGCATCGAGAAGCGCGCCGACGTCGGGAACGCGTGATGGTTGTTGTGCAGCTCCTCGCCGGCGACGAACAGCCCGATCGGCCACAGGTTCGTAGACGCGTCGTCGGTCTCGAAATTCCGGTAGCCCTTCGCGTGGCACAGGCCGTTGATCACGCCCGCCGCGAGGAACGGCATGTTCGAAAGCTGCAGCGCGATCATGATGATCCCCGGGACGCCGAACAGCACGAGGTCGGTGACGACGAGAAGCGCGATGCCCGTGTACGTGAAGCGGCCGTAGACGTTGCGCTCGAGCCAGTCGTCGGGCGTGCCCTTGCCGTACTTCTCGAGAGTCTCCTTGTTGCACGCCTCGGCGCGGTAGAGCTCCGCGCCCTCGAGCAGCACCTTCTTGAGCCCGAAGATGCGCGGGCTGTGCGGGTCGCCTTCGCGCTCGCAGAGAGCGTGATGCTTGCGGTGCACCGCGACCCACTCCTTCGTCGGCGCCCCGGTGTTCATCCAGAGCCAGAAGCGGAAGAAGTGCCGAACCGCGGGGTGCAGGTCGACGGACCGGTGCGCCTGGTCCCGGTGGAAGTACAGCGTGACGCCCATCATCGTCACGTGCATCCAAAGCAGCGTGACGACGACGTATCCGACGGGACCCAGGTCGAGCAGGCCGTTGTAGTACGCGAATAAGAAGTCCACGGGGAATTCCGAAGTGGTAGGGCCGAGCCACTATAGCCGATGGCCGGGACCGGCACCAAGCAGCGGCTCACAGCCGCTGGCCGCCGTCCCCGGCGCCCGCTAAGCTGCGCGGCGATGCCCGAGCTGCCCGAAGTCGAGACCACCCGGCGCGGCCTCGCGCCGCTCGTCGTCGGACGGTCGATCGAGCGGGTCGAGGTACGCGAGCCGCGCCTGCGCTGGCCGGTCCGGCCGACACTCGCGCGCCGCCTCGCCGGACGCCGCATCGAGGCCCTCGGGCGCCGCGGCAAGTATCTGCTGTTCGGCACCGACGGCGGCACGCTCCTCGTGCACCTCGGCATGTCGGGCGGCCTGCGCTTCCACGCCGGCTCCCCTCCGCCGCCGCAAGCCCACGACCATGTGGACATCCGCTTCGAGGGCGGCGCGTGCCTGCGCTTTCACGACCCGCGCCGCTTCGGCAGCCTGCATTTCTCGGCGGCGCCGGAACGCCATCCGCTCCTCGCGGGAATCGGCCCGGAGCCGCTGTCGGCCGAGTTCACCGCCGACTACCTCGCGGACGCGTGCCGCGGCCGTCGGGTCGCGATCAAGCAGCACCTGATGAACGGCCGCATCGTCGCGGGCATCGGGAACATCTACGCGAACGAGGCGCTTTATCGGGCCCGCATCCACCCGGCGCGACCGGCGGGGCGCATCGCGCGCCCGCGGTTCGACCCGCTCGTGGACGCGGTTCGGAATGTGCTGAGCGACGCGATCGAGCGCGGGGGCACGACGCTGCGGGACTTCGCCGGGAGCGACGGCCGGCCCGGCTACTTCCAGCTCGACCTCGACGTCTACGATCGGGAAGGCGACCCGTGCCGGCGCTGCGGACACCCGATCCGCGCGAAGGCCATCGGCCAGCGGCGCGCGTACTACTGTCCCCGCTGCCAGCGCTGACGAAAAAAGGTGTCAGACACCTTTTGCGGAAAAATGGTGTCTGACACGCTTTTTTCGCTTTTACTTAATCGCCGAGGACGACGCCTTCGCGGCGCGGGTCGGCGCCGCCGAGGAGGACGGGGCCGTCGTCGCCGTACTCGACGACGATGCCGTGCAGGCCGCTGTTCAACGTGCGCGGCACGACGCGGTGCCCGAGATCCTCGAGCCCGGCGGCATACGTCGTGATCGGCGTCCCCTGCTCGAGCTCGACCGGGCCGTCGTCCTGCGCGACGAAGTGCGGCGCGGAGATCGCGTCCTGCACGTTCATGCCGAAGTCGAGGACGTTGACGATCGCCTGGGACACGTAGTTGATGATCCGCGTCCCGCCCGGCGACCCGATCAGGAGCTCGAGACGCCCGTCGGCGTCGAGCACCACCGTCGGAGCCATGCTCGACAGCGGCCGCTTGCCCGCCTCCACGCGGTTCGCCACGGGCCGCCCGAAACGCTCGGGCTCGTACGAGAAATCCGTGAGCTGATTGTTCAGCAGAAATCCGCCGACGACGAGCTGGCTGCCGAACGTGCTCTGCACGCTCGTCGTCATCGACACGGCGTCACCGTAGCGGTCCACGATCGAGAAATGGCTCGTCGAGACGACCTCCTGCGGCCCGCTCGGCGCGAACACCGATGCGGCGGCGTCGAGCGGCCGCCCGGCCGTCACGTCGCGCATCGCGTGCTCCGGGTCGATCAGCGCCGCGCGCCGCGCGAGATACGCCGGATCGAGGAGGGCCGCGACCGGCACGTCGACGAATTTCGGGTCGCCGAGATAGAGCGCGCGGTCCGCGAACGCGAGCCTGGACGCCTCCGCGATCAAGTGGATCGAGCGGACACGATCGTCGGCCGACGCGGCGAGATCGAAGCGGCCGAGCATCCCGAGGATCTGCTGCACCGTGATGCCGCCCGACGACGGCAGCTGCGGCCCGCAGACGCGCCACTCGCGATAAGGGCTGCAGACCGGCTCGGACTTCTCCGGGCGATACGCGGCGAGGTCGTCGAGCGTCATCCGGCCCGCGCGCAACGGGTTCTCGCGCACCTTCTCGACGATCGCGCGCGCAAGCTCGCCGGTGTACATCGCGTCGGCGCCCTCCTGCGCGAGGAGCCGCAGCGAGTCGGCGTACGCCTCGTTCACGATGCGGTAGCCGGTCGGATGCGCTTTGCCGTTCTCGTCGTAGTAGAGCGCGAGAAAGCCCTCGGCGCGCGCGAACCGCTCGAACTGGTCGAGCAGGAAATAGAGCCGCGGCGAAACCTCGAAGCCTTTCTCGGCGAGCTCGATCGCCGGCTCGAAGAGCTCCGCCCACGGCAGGCGGCCGTGATCGCGGTGCGCCTGCTCGAGCATCCGCATCACGCCCGGCACGCCGACGGCAAGGCCGCCGAAGGCCGTCCGCGAGAAGGGCTCTGGGTTGCCGTTCTCGTCGAGGAACATGTCCGGCGTGGCCGCGGCCGGCGCGGTCTCGCGGCCCGAGTACGCGACGACCGTGCCCGGCGCACCGGCCTCCTCGGGCGCGTCGTAGAACAGCATGAACGCGCCGCCGGCGATGCTCGACGACTGCGGCTCGACGAGCGACAGCACGAGCTGCACGGCGATCGCGGCGTCGACGGCGCTGCCTCCCGCCTCGAGAATCCGATATCCCGCCTCCGCCGCGTGCGGGTTCGCGGCGGCGACCATGAAGTGCCTGGCCGTCACCGGCTCGTCGGCGCCCGCGCCGACGGGAAGCGCGAGAACGCAGAGGACCGCGGCCGCCCGAGCCAGCGCCCCGGCGCGCAAGGCCGCGCGCGCCGCCGCTCGTCCGCCGGAAACCCCTTGCCTCTCGCTCATCGGCTCACTCCTTGCCGCGCGCCACATCCGGCGCGCCCCGGACGCTCCGGCCGTGCACGCCGCGTTCCATCGATTGCGGGCCCCGCGCGCTCACCGCGGGCCCGGAAACTTGGCCTTCAGCTGCCGCTCCACGTACGGGTGCACGAACGGCGACACGTCGCCGCCGTACTCGGCGATCTCGCGAACCAGGCTCGACGAGACGAACGTGTAGCGCTCGGTCGGCGTCAGAAACACGGTCTCGACGTCCGAGGTCAGGTGCCGGTTCATCGTCGCGAGCTGAAACTCGTACTCGAAGTCCGAGACCGCCCGCAGCCCGCGGATGATCACCTCGAGCCGATGCCGGCGCGCGAAATCGACCGTCAGGCCTTCGTAGCCGCTGACCGTGACCGACGGCATGTCCTTCAGCACCTCGCGCGCGAGCGCGACGCGCTCGTCGAGCGAGAACAGCGGCGCCTTGCGAGGGCTCGCCGCGACGGCGACGACGACCTGATCGAACAGTCGCGCGGAGCGGCGGAGCAGATCCTCGTGCCCCCGCGTGATCGGGTCGAAAGTGCCCGGGTACATCGCGCCGACCTTCACGTGCCCTCCGGCGGCCGAAAACCGGGGCCATTGTAGCCTCGGGCCTGGAGGCCGTGCAGCGCGGCCGGCCGTCGTGACGCGCACGATCGTCGATTCGGCCGCGAATCGCGGCGATCTCGCCGGCAATTTCGCGAACCGGGCCTTCGCCGAAGCGCTACGAGGCCGCCGCCAGCGACCAGAGGCCGAACTCGACGTGGCCCGCGCGGCCGCGCTTGAGCCAGCCGCCGCCGGGCGGCACCGGGAGCCCCGGCTCGAGCGGCCGCTCGACGTAGACGAGCGCGCCGGGCCGAAGCGCGGGCCCGAGCGCGTCGAGCAGCGGCTCGACCGGCTCGCGGTACGGCGGGTCCACGAACACGAGGTCGAACGCCGCCGCCGGCGCGCGGGCGAGAAAGCGCCGCGCGTCGTCGCGGACGACGTGCGCGTTCGCCGCGAGCCGCGCGACCATCGCGACGAGGCCGTCGGCGAGCGCCGGATCGCGCTCCACGAGCCACGCTTCGGCTGCGCCCCGCGACAGCGCCTCGAGGCCGAGGACGCCGGTGCCGGCGAAGAGATCGAGGCAGCGGGCGCCGGCCACACGGTCGCGCAGCCAATTGAAGACGGTTTCCCGGACGCGGTCCGGCGTCGGTCGAAGGTCGGCGCCCGCCGCAATCGGGATGCGCCGTCCGCGCCACGTGCCGCCGACGATCCGCACGCTGCCCGGCCGGCCGTTCTTGCGCCGTGCGCTCACTGCTGATCCCCGCTCTCCCGACGCCTGCTCTCCCATTGTGCAGGACGCACCGTATAATTTTGCGGGCACCTCACGCTCACCTCCCGCACTCGAGACCCACGTGGCCGACGCTGAAGCTCGGAAGGGCAACGGTTTTTTCGCGAAGCTCAAGTCCCGCCTGAACCGCGGAACCTCGTGGCTCACGGGAGGGCTCTTCGGCGGCGGCCTCGACGACGAGGCGCTCGAAGCCTTCGAGGAGCGCCTTCTCGCGGCCGACGTCGGCGTCGACGTCACCGCGTCCCTCGTCGCACGCCTCCGCAAGGTCCGGGGCGCATCGCAGGAGGCGGCCGTCGGCGCGCTGCGCGAGGCGCTGCTCGAGCTGCTCCGACCCGTCGAGGCGCCGCTCGCGATCGATCCCGCGAAGCGGCCCTTCGTGATCCTCGTGGTCGGCGTGAACGGCACGGGCAAGACGACGACGATCGGCAAGATCGCGCACCGGCTGCGCCGGCGCGGGCTTTCGGTGCTTCTTGCCGCGGGCGACACGTTCCGCGCGGCCGCCGTCGAGCAGCTCGGCGAATGGGCGGACCGCGCGAAGGTGCCGATCGTCGCTCAGGCGCCGGGCGCCGACCCGGCCGCCGTCGTGCACGATGCGCTCTCCGCGGCCCGCGCGCGGAACGTCGACGTCGTGCTCGCGGACACGGCCGGACGGCTGCACACGTCGGCCGGGCTGATGGACGAGCTCGAGAAGATCCGCCGCGTCGTCGCCCGCTTCGACGCCTCGGCGCCGCACGAGGTGCTCCTGGTCGTGGACGCGAGCCAGGGACAGAACGCTCTCGCGCAGGCCACCGAGTTCCATCAGCGGCTCGGCGTCACGGGGCTCGCGATCACGAAGCTCGACGGCACGGCGAAGGGCGGGGTCGTGCTCGCGATCGCGAGGAAGCTGCGGCTGCCGATCCGCTTCGTCGCCGTCGGTGAGGGCGTGGACGACCTCGACGAGTTCGACGCCGAGCAGTTCAGCGCCGCGCTGATCGAGGAGCGGCGGGCTTGATCCGCTTCGAGAACGTTTACAAGCGCTACCCGAGCGGACGGGAGGCGTTGCGCGGCGTGAGCTTCGAGCTCCGGCGCGGCGAGATGGCGTTCCTCACGGGTCCTTCCGGCGCCGGGAAGAGCACGCTGCTCAAGCTCGTCACGCTGATCGAGAAGCCGACGCGCGGCACGATCATCGTCAACGGCCAGAACACGTCGCGCGTCTCCCGCCGCGGCATCCCCCGCTTCCGGCAGAGGATCGGCGTCGTCTTCCAGGACCACAAGCTGCTCTACGACCGCTCCGTGTTCGACAACGTCGCGCTGCCCCTCGTGATCATCGGGCTCCGCCCGCGGGAGATCGCGAGGCGCGTGCGCGCCGCGCTCGACCAGGTCGGTCTCCTCGGCCGGGAGCGGCATGCGCCGATCACGCTGTCGACCGGCGAGCAGCAGCGCGTCGGCATCGCGCGGGCGGTCGCGAGCCGGCCGGACGTCGTCGTCGCCGACGAGCCGACCGGCAATCTCGATCCGGAGCTCTCGCTCGAGATCATGCGGCTCTTCGAGCGCTTCAACGAGGTCGGCGTCACGCTGCTGATCGCGACGCACGATCTCGAGCTGATCGAGCGGCTCGGGCGCCGCAGGCTGCGCCTGATCGACGGGCAGCTCGGCACGGACATGCCGTCCGGGGCCGCGCGCGCATGAGGGGCGGCGTGCGCCGTCTGGCGGCGCTCCACGCGCAAAACCTCGTCGGCGCCGTCGGGCGCATCGCACGGCAGCCTTTCTCGACGGCGATGACCGTCCTCGTGATCGCGATCGCGATCGCGCTGCCGGCCGGCATGCGGGTGGTCGTCGAGAACGTCGCCGAGCTGAGCGGCACATGGGAGAGCGCCGCGGATTTCAGCGTGTACCTCGCCCTCGGTGTGACCGAGGAGCGGGCGCGGGCGCTCGCGGACGAGATCGGAGCGCGGCCCGACGTCGGCCGGGCAATGCTGATCACGAGCGCCGAGGCGCTCGACGACTTTCGGGCCCGGTCCGGCTTCGGCGAGGCCCTCGACGCGCTCGGCGAGAACCCGCTGCCGCATACGATCGTCGTCCGGCCGGCGCGCGGCGCGGGCGGCGACGTCGAAGCGATAGCGGAGGCGCTCCGGGCGCTGCCGGACGTCGATCTCGTGCAGCTCGACACGGAGTGGGTGGCGCGCCTTCGCGCGATCCTCGCGCTCGCGTCGCGGGTCGCCGGCGTCGCGACGGCCGTGCTCGGGCTCGGCGTCGTGCTCGTGATCGGCAACACGATCCGCCTCGAGATCAACAACCGCAGCACCGAGATCGAAGTGATGAAGCTCGTCGGCGCGACTGACGGCTTCATCCGTCGCCCGTTCCTGTACCTCGGCTTCTGCTACGGGCTCGCCGGCGCGGCCGTCGCCGCCCTTCTCGTCGCCGCCGCCCTGCTCGTGCTCCGAGCGCCGGCCGTCGCGCTCGCGGACCTTTACGGGAGCAATTTCCGGCCCGCCGGTCTAACCCTCGCAGAAACGGGCGTTCTGCTCGGCGGCGGCGCGTTCCTCGGATGGGCCGGAGCACTGCTCGCGACGGCTCGCCATCTCCGGGCGATCGAGCCCCGCTGAGGGGTCAACCCCTTGATCCAATGCGCATTTCGTGCACTCGGTTCGCGAACTGTCGGGGCGTTTAGCACTCTAATGGCTAGAGTGCTAACATGAGTCCCGTCAAGGGAGGAGGAACATGTCGACTGCGGTAGCTCTGAGAAGCAGCGATTTGCAGCTGATCGGACCGATCGGCAGCCTGGAGCATTACATCCAAGCGGTCAACGCGGTCCCGGTCCTCAGCGCCGAGGAGGAGCACGAGCTCGCCACGCGGCTGCGGGATCACAACGATCTCGATGCGGCCCGGCGGCTGGTGCTGTCGCATCTGCGCTTCGTCGTGCACATCGCGCGCGGCTACGCGGGTTACGGCCTGCCGCTCGGCGACTTGATCCAGGAAGGCAACGTCGGGCTCATGAAGGCGGTGCGGCGCTTCGATCCGAGCGTCGGCGTCCGCCTCGTCTCGTTCGCCGTGCACTGGATTCGTGCGGAGATCCACGAGTTCGTGCTGCGCAACTGGCGGCTCGTGAAGGTCGCCACGACGAAATCGCAGCGCAAGCTGTTCTTCAATCTGCGCAAGGCGAAGAAGCACCTGGGCTGGCTCACGAAGGACGAGACGGAGGCCGTGGCCAGGGACCTCGGCGTGAGCCCCCATGAGGTCACCGAGATGGAGCAGCGGCTCTCCGGGCACGATCTCTCGCTCGACCCGGATCCGGCCGACGACGACGATTTTGCCCCGGCCGCTTATTTGCCGGCGCCGAATGCGGACCCGGCGGACACCGTGGAGCGCGACGACTGGGCGGCGGATGCGCACGATCGGCTCGACGGCGCGCTCGAGCGCCTCGACCCGCGCAGCCGCGACATCCTCACGCGCCGCTGGCTCACGGACAACAAGGCCACGCTGCACGAGCTTGCGGCCGAGTACCGTGTCTCGGCGGAGCGCATCCGGCAGATCGAAGCGAACGCGATCGGCAAGCTGAAGTCGATGATGACCGCGGCCGCCTGACCGGCGCCGCGGCAACAAAAAAGGTGTCGACACCTTTTCGGTGTCTGACACCTTTTTTTGTGCCTTTCTTGGTGCGGCTCAGCTCAACGTCAGCGGGACGAGCGTCAGCTCCACGCGGCGGTTCTGCTGGCGCCCCTCGGGCGTCGAGTTCGACGCGATCGGCCGCGACTCGCCCATGCCGACCTCGATGATCCGGTCGGGGAGCACGCCGCGCGTGCGCAGGAACGCCGCCACCGAGGCCGCGCGGCGCTCGGAAAGCTGCTGGTTGTAGGCCTCGCTGCCGGTGCTGTCGGTGTGCCCGGCGACCTCGATCACGGTCTGCTCGAACTCGTTCAACACCGTCGCGACCGAGCCGAGGACGTCGTAGAAGTTGGCGTTGAGGTCGGCGCTGTCGAGCGCGAACGTGATGTTGCCCGGCATGTTCAACGTGATGTTGTCGCCGTCGCGGGTGACGCTGACGCCGGTGCGTTCGAGCTCCGCCCGAAGCCGCGCCTCCTGCCGGTCCATGTACGAGCCGACCGCCGCCCCGGCGAGCGCGCCGAGGCCCGCGCCGACGAGCGCGCGCTTCTTCCGCTCCATCGAGCTGTCGCCGGTGATCAGGCCGGCGACCGCGCCGGAGACCGCGCCGATCACGGCCTGGCGCTGCGCGCGCGCCGTGCGCTCCTCCCGCGTGTACGCGTCGATCGTCGTGCAACCGGCGACCAGGACCGCCGCGATGCCCACGACCGCCGCGGCCGCACGGATCGAGTCAGTTCTCATACTCACATCCTCCTCGCACAAGGACTTTCCCGAAGGCCGCTCATGATGCCCGGCCGAAGCTGAACGAAACGTGACCGGCGCCCGGATTACGCTACGCTGTATGCTCGAAGCGGCCGGGGAGCGCCGCCGAGACCGAAGGCGTGCGCGGCCGACCCTGCACCGGCGGCTGCGCGGGCGGCGCCGCGCCGGCTCGGCGCGCATCATACGGCAGGCCGCCGGCGCCCGGCGGGTGTCGGCATTCCGCGACTCGGCTCGGCGGTCGCCGGCCGTGTTCCGGTTTCACCTCTCGCCGAACGGCGGGCACAAGGGCCCCGTCGCGGCACGGGAACGTCAATGCGCAACGAAAGGAACCCGTGGACGATGCTGTCGTCGCGTGTCGTCTACGACAATCCCTGGATCCGGGTCGAGGAGCACCGGGTCATCAACCCTTCCGGCGGCCGCAGCCTCTACGGCAAGGTCTGCTTCAAGAACCGCGCGGTCGCGGTGCTCGCGCTCGACGCGGAGGACAACCTCTACCTCGTCGGTCAGCACCGCTACACGCTCGGACAGTACTCGTGGGAGCTGCCGATGGGCGGGGCGCCGCTCGACGAGGACCCGCGCGCCGCCGCGGAGCGGGAGCTTCGCGAGGAGACGGGGCTCGCGGCCAAACGCTGGCGCGAGCTGATGCAGGTGCACCCGTCGAACTCGGTGACCGACGAGCTCGGCTTCGTCTACGTCGCCGAGGAGCTTACGCCCGGCGAGCAGGCGCTCGAGGAAACGGAGGAGCTGGCGGTCAAGGCGCTGCCGTTCGCCGAGGCGTGCCGGTGGGTGCTCGACGGGCGCATCACCGACGCGATCTCGGCCGCCGGTATTCTCAGGCTCGCGCTCGAGCGGACGTCCGGCGCGGCGCGCGGCCGATGACGCGAGCGGCGCGACCCGGCATCATTCCCGGCGGGAGGTGAGCCGATGCCGACGCCTGACAAGCTCGTCGCGATCGTCGAGGACGAGGTCGCGATCCGCGACAACTATGCCGCGGCGCTGCGCCGCCAAGGTTATCGAGTGGCGGGCTACGCCACGCGCAAGGAGGCGCTCGCCGCCTTCGACGCGCGCCTTCCGGACCTCGTGATCATCGACGTGAACCTCGGCGCCGAGGTCGAGGGAGGCTTCGAGCTCTGCCGCACGCTCCGCGCCCGCTCCGCGCAGCTTCCGATCATCTTTCTGACCGCGCGCGAGAGCGAGCTCGACGCGGTCTCGGGCCTGCGACTCGGCGCCGACGACTATTTGACGAAGCGGGTCAGCACGGAGCACCTGCTCGCCCGCGTCGCGGCGCTGTTCCGCCGCGTCGAGGCGCTCAAGTCCGGGGACGAGGAGGCCGAGCGGCTCGTGCGCGGGTCGCTGTCGCTCGACCGGGACCGGATGGCGGCGCACTGGAAGGATCGGCCCGTTCCGCTGACGCTCACCGAGTTCTGGGTCGTGCACGCCCTCGCCGCGCACCCCGGGCACGTGCGCAACCGCGAGCAGCTGATGCGCGCGGCGAACGTCGTTCTCGACGACAGCACCGTCACGTCGCAGATCAAGCGCATCAGAGCAAAATTCGCCGCGGTCGATCCCGACTTCTCGGCGATCCAGACCGTCTACGGCATGGGCTACCGCTGGGACGAGCAGTAGCGCGCGGAACGCTTCACAACGGGCCGCCACGCGACTCGCTCGCCCGGTCGCCACGGACGGCACGCCCGGCCGCCCGCGGCGCCGTTTCGCCCGCCACGCGACGCCGCGCGCCCGGCCGAGGCGGGCCTGCGCGGCTCGTTGACGGCGCCTCGCGCGGCAGCGCCGCGTTGACGCACAATTGCGACGTTTCATATAGTTCTCGGTCGGCCCATGTCCGCTTAGGCCCCCGACGAGGGCTCCTCCGCGCGGATCAAGAGGTTCAGCGGCGCAGCATCGGAGCGCCGGGCGCACATCGCCCGGCTCACGGCCGCCTGACGAAAGACGACATCCGCGGAGCGCCAGGCTCCGCCAGGGAAAATCATGACTCCACGCGAAAAGAATGACAGCGGAGTGGTCGCGTCGCGGGCGCGTCCCGCGCCTTCCCGGAGAGCGGTCGACAGCCGGCCGGCGCACGCTCCGGAGCGCCGCGGGCTCTATCGCCCCGAGCTCGAGCACGACAGCTGCGGCGTCGGCTTCGTGGCCCATATCAAGGGGGTGCGGAGCCACCAGATCGTGCGCGACGCGGACCACCTGCTGTGCCGAATGGATCACCGCGGCGCCCGCGGTGCCGAGCCGAACACCGGGGACGGCGCCGGCATCCTCACGGCGCTGCCGCACGAGTTTCTTGCGAAGGTCGCGCAACAGACCTTCGGCGCAACCCTGCCCGCGCCCGGCAAATTCGCGGCCGGGCTCGTTTTCCTCCCACGGGATCCTCGCGAGCGCGAGCATTGCCGCAACGTCGTCGCGGAGATCTGCGCCGAGGAGGGCCAGCGGCTCGTCGGCTGGCGCGAGGTGCCGACCGACGCGGAACGCGCGAACCTCGGCCGCACGGCCCGCGACGCGGCCCCGCACATCGAGCAGCTCTTCGTCGCCGCCGCCGACGGCCTCGAAGGCGACGCGTTCGAGCGCAAGCTCTACCTGATCCGCAAGCGCGCGAGCCGGCGGCTGCGCGAGGACGAGAGCCTCGCCGAGCGCAAGGCGTTCTACGTCTGCAGCCTGTCCACGAAGGTGCTGATCTACAAGGGCATGCTGACGCCCGGGCAGCTGATGACGTTCTACCCGGACCTGGCCGACCCCGACTACACGTCGCACCTCGCGATGGTCCACTCGCGGTTCTCGACGAACACGTTCCCGAGCTGGGATCGCGCGCAGCCGAATCGCTTCATGTCCCACAACGGCGAGATCAAC
The DNA here is from genome assembly GCA_036381015.1 of Gammaproteobacteria bacterium. Classification (NCBI taxonomy): domain Bacteria; kingdom Pseudomonadati; phylum Pseudomonadota; class Gammaproteobacteria; species Gammaproteobacteria bacterium. Next base: position 76,174 of record DASVDR010000008.1, on the reverse strand, counting down.
ACGCTGCGCGGCAACGTGAACTGGATGCGCGCGCGTGAAGGCATCGCGAAGTCGGAGCTCTTCGGCGAGAAGCTCGCGGAGCTTTTCCCGATCGTCGAGCCCGACTGCTCGGATTCCGGCGTTTTCGACAACGTCCTCGAGTTCCTGCTGATGACGGGCCGCACGCTTCAGGAAGCCGTCATGATGATGATTCCGGAGGCGTGGCAGAAGAACGAGCTGATGCCGGAGAACAAGAAGGCGTTCTACGAGTTCCACTCCTGCATCATGGAGCCGTGGGACGGCCCGGCGTCGATCGCATTCACCGACGGCAAGTACATCGGCGCGGTGCTCGATCGCAACGGCCTGCGTCCGAGCCGCTATTACCTGACCTTCGACGACCGCGTGATCATGGCGAGCGAGGTCGGCGTCGTGCCGGTCGATCCGGCGAACGTGAAGGCAAAGGGGCGCCTCGAGCCGGGCAAGATGTTCCTGATCGACTTCGAGCAGGGCCGGCTCGTGCCGGACGAGGAGCTGAAGAACGACTTCGCGAACCGCCGCCCGTACGCGAAGTGGCTCGACAAGCAGCGGATCTCGCTGCGCGACGTCGTCGAGCGCGCCGGCGAACGGCTCTTCGACCGCGGCACGCTGCTCGCGCGCATGCAGGCGTTCGGGTACACCACCGAAACCATGCAGTTCATGCTGCAGCCGCTCGTGAAGGAGCTGCGCGATCCGGTGGGCTCGATGGGCAACGACAGCGCGCTCGCGTGCCTGTCTGACCAGCCGCGCATGCTCTACGACTACTTCAAGCAGCTCTTCGCGCAGGTCACGAATCCGCCGATCGACTCGATCCGCGAAGAGATCATCATGTCCCTCGAGTGCTACATCGGCCCCGAGGGCAACCTCCTCGAGACGAGCGAGCGGCAGGCGCACCGGCTGCGGCTGCGCCACCCGATCCTCACGAACGAGGAGATGCAGTCGCTGAAGAAGCTCGACCACCGCGGCTGGCGCACGGCGACGATCGACATCACTTTTCCGCGCTCGGAGGGGCCGGGGGCCCTCGAGGCCGCGCTCGACCGCATCTGCGATCAAGCCGAGCGCGCGATCGACGAAGGCTACAGCCTCGTCGTGCTGTCCGACCGGGACGTCGGCCCCGACCGCGTGCCGGTGAGCGCGCTTCTCGCGTGCGGCGCCGTTCACCATCACCTCGTCGCGCGCGCGAAGCGCACGCGCATCGGCATCCTGCTCGAGACCGGCGAAGCGCGCGAGGTGCATCACCATTGCCTGCTCGTCGGCTACGGCGCCGACGGCATCAACCCGTATCTCGCGTTCGAGGCGCTGTGGAAGGCGCGCGAGGACGGGCTCGTCGACGTCGAGGGCCTCGTGTCGGCCTATCGAAAGGGCGTCGCGAAGGGGATGCTCAAGGTCATGGCGAAGATGGGCATCTCGACGCTCCAGTCCTATAAGGGCGCGCAGATCTTCGAGGCGCTCGGGCTCGCGGACGAGGTCGTCGACCGCTGCTTCACCGGCACCGTGAGCCGCATCAAGGGCGTCGGCTTCGACGTGCTCGAGCAGGAGGCGCTGCGGCGCCACGCGCTCGGCTACCCCGAGAAGGAAGAGGACCGCTCGCCGACGTTGCCGAACCCGGGCGAATACCACTGGCGCAGCGCCGGCGAGCGCCATGCGTGGGATCCGCAGGCGATCTTCTCGTTGCAGGTCGCGGCGCGGCGCAATAGCCGCGACGCGTACCGGGAGTTCGCCGCGCACGTGAACAAGAGCGCGCGCGACACCTGCACGCTGCGCGGCCTTCTCGATTTCGAGCGCGGTGTCGCCGGGCCGCCCGTGCCGCTCGACGAGGTCGAGCCCGCGAGCGAGATCGTGAAGCGCTTCTGCACCGGGGCGATGAGCTTCGGCTCGATCTCCGCGGAGTCGCACGAGACGCTCGCGATCGCGATGAACCGCCTCGGCGGCAAGAGCAATACCGGCGAAGGCGGCGAGGACCCGGCGCGGTTCGAGCCGCTGCCTTCGGGCGATTCGCGGCGCTCCGCGATCAAGCAGGTCGCATCCGGGCGCTTCGGCGTCACGATCTGGTATCTCGCGAACGCCGACGAGCTGCAGATCAAGATGGCGCAGGGCGCGAAGCCCGGCGAGGGCGGCGAGCTGCCCGGCCGCAAGGTCGACGAGAACATCGCGCGCATCCGCTACTCGACGCCGGGCGTCGGGCTGATCAGCCCGCCGCCGCATCACGACATCTACTCCATCGAGGATCTCGCGCAGCTCATTCACGACTTGAAGAACGCGAACCCCGAGGCGCGGATCAGCGTGAAGCTGGTCTCCGAGGTCGGCGTCGGCACGATCGCGGCCGGCGTCGTGAAGGCGCATGCGGATCACGTGCTGATCTCGGGCGACACCGGCGGCACCGGTGCGTCGCCGCTGACGAGCATCAAGCACGCGGGGCTGCCGTGGGAGCTCGGCATCGCCGAGACGCACCAGACGCTCGTGATGAACGATCTACGCAGCCGCACGGTGCTGCAGACCGACGGCGGCTTGAAGACCGGCCGCGACGTCGTGATCGCCGCGCTCCTGGGCGCCGAGGAGATGGGCTTCTCGACGGCGCCGCTCGTCGCGCTCGGCTGCATCATGATGCGCAAGTGCCACCTGAACACGTGCCCCGTCGGCATCGCCACGCAGGATCCGGTGCTGCGGAAGAAGTTCGCGGGGCAGCCCGAGCACGTCGTGAACTACCTCTTCATGGTGGCCGAGGAGGCCCGCGAGATCATGGCCGAGCTCGGCTTCCGCCGGTTCGTCGACATGATCGGCCGCGTTGACGTGCTCAAGACGCGCGCCGCGATCGACCATTTCAAGGCCGACGGCCTCGATCTCACGCCGATCCTCGAGCCTGCCGCGAAGCCGCACGAGAACGTCGACGTGTACTGCACGAGAAAGCAGGATCACGGCCTGAACCTCGCGCTCGACAACCGGCTCATCGAGATGGCCGAGCCCGCGATCGAGCGCGGCGAGAAGACGCGGATCGAGCTGCCGATCGTGAACACGAACCGCACGGTCGGCACGATGCTGAGCTACACGCTCGTGAAGAAGTGGGGCGAGCGCGGGCTGCCGTACGACACGATCCACGTGAAGCTCAAGGGCTCGGCCGGGCAGAGCTTCGGCGCGTTCCTCGCGAAAGGCATCACGCTCGAGCTCGAGGGCGACAGCAACGACTACGTCGGCAAGGGGCTTTCGGGCGGGCGGCTGATCATCTACCCGCCGCGCGAGAGCCGGTTCGCGGCCGAGGACAACGTGCTGATCGGGAACGTCGCGCTGTACGGCGCGACCTCGGGCCGCGCGTTCTTCCGCGGCCGGTCGGCCGAGCGCTTCTGCGTGCGCAACAGCGGCGCGCGCGCCGTCATCGAAGGCGTCGGCGATCACGCGTGCGAGTACATGACCGGCGGGCGCGCGGTGATCCTCGGGCCCACCGGCCGGAACTTCGCGGCCGGCATGTCGGGCGGCATCGCGTACGTCTGGGATCGCGACCGCGACTTCGAGGCGAAGTGCAACCTCGGCACCGTCGGGCTCGAGGCCGTCGAGGCGGACGAGGATATCGCCGAGCTTCTCGAGATGATCGAGCTGCATCGGGACTACACGGGCTCGACCGTCGCGGCCGCCGTGCTCGACGCGTGGCCCGGCGTGCTCGCGGAGTTCGTGAAGGTCATGCCCACGGACTACAAGCGCGTCCTCGCCGAGCGCAAGCGCCACGACGAGGAGATGGAAGCCGCGGTCCGCGACGACGAGACCACGACGTTCGTGGCGCTCGGCAGCTGAGGGATCGGCGTGGGCAAGCATACCGGCTTCTTGGAATACCCGCGCAAGGCCGTCCCCTATCGGGACGCGGTCGAGCGCGCGCGCGACTTCCGCGAGATCTTCACGGAGCCCGCGGAGGAGAGCCTGAAGATCCAAGCAGCGCGCTGCATGGATTGCGGCGTGCCGTTCTGCCAGTCGGCGAACGGCTGCCCGGTGGACAACCTGATTCCTGAGTGGAACGATCTCGTCTACCACGGGCGCTGGCGCGACGCGCTCGAGCGCCTGCACAAGACGAACAACTTTCCGGAGTTCACGGGGCGCACGTGCCCGGCGCCGTGCGAGGGCGCGTGCGTGCTCGGCATCACCGACCCGCCGGTCACGATCAAGAACATCGAGAACGCGATCATCGACCGCGGCTTCGCGGAGGGATGGGTCAAGCCGAGGCGTCCGGAATCGAGAACCGGAAAGCGGGTCGCGATCGTCGGCTCGGGCCCGGCCGGGCTCGCCGCTGCCGACCAGCTGAACAGCGTCGGGCATTCCGTCACGGTCTTCGAGCGGGCCGACCGCATCGGCGGCCTGTTGATGTACGGCATCCCGAACATGAAGCTCGACAAGGCCGTCGTCGACCGGCGCGTGAACGTGCTGCGCGAATCGGGCATTGAGTTCGTCACGAACGCCGACGTCGGTAGAAACGTCGACCCCGAGGAGCTCCGGCGCACGTTCGACGCCGTGCTGCTCGCCACGGGCGCCACGCGGCCGCGGGATCTCGCGATCCCGGGACGGGAGCTCGCCGGCGTGCACTTCGCGATGGAGTTCCTCACCGCGAACACGAAGAGCCTCCTGAACAGCAACCTCACGGACGGCGACTACATCAGCGCGAAGGACAAGACCGTGCTCGTGATCGGCGGCGGCGACACCGGCGCCGACTGCATCGGCACGGCCCTTCGCCACGGCTGCCGCGCGATCCTGAATCTCGAGCTGCTCGATCAGCCGCCGGCGCAGCGCGCGCCGGACAACCCTTGGCCGCTCTGGCCGAAGATCCTGCGGACCGACTACGCGCACGAGGAGGCGATCGCGCGCTTCGGCGCCGACCCGCGCAACTACGCGATCGTGTCGAAGCGTTTCGTCGACGACGGCAACGGCCGCGTCCGAGCCGTCGAGACCGCGCGGATCGAGTGGCGGACGAACGGCGCCCGGCCCGAGATGCGCGAGATCGAAGGCAGCCTTCAACAGCTCGATGCCGATATGGTGCTGCTCGCGATGGGCTTCCTCGGACCGGAGGCTTACGTGGCCGAAAGCCTCGGGGTCGCGCTCGACGAGCGCTCGAATTACCGCGCCGTGCACGGCGACTTCCGGACGAGCGTGCCCGGCGTGTTCGCGGCCGGCGACTGCCGCCGCGGGCAGTCGCTCGTGGTCTGGGCGATCAACGAGGGCCGCGGCGCGGCGCGCGCCGTGGATCTCTATCTGCGCGGCACGACCCGCCTGCCGGCCCCGGGCATCGCGCTCGGCATCCCGGCGGGCGGCCGCTAGAGAGCGGGGACGGGACCGACACATGTTTGGCCGCAAAGCTCAAACGCTGATCGACGCAAAGCAGGCCCTCCCCGGTCGCGAAGAGCCGATGGAGGTGACGAACGAGCATTTCGTGCTGCACCGGCCGATCAAGCCGCCGTTTCCGGCGGGCCTCGAGACGGCGCTGTTCGGCATGGGCTGCTTCTGGGGCGCGGAGCGCGTCTTCTGGTCGCTGCCCGGCGTCTACACGACCGCTGCGGGCTATGCCGGCGGCTTCACGCCGAACCCGACGTACCGGGAGGTGTGCACGGGGCTCACGGGTCACGCCGAGGTCGTGCTGGTCGTCTACGATCCCCAGACGCTGCCGTTCGCGAAGATCCTGCAAGTCTTCTGGGAATCGCACGATCCGACGCAAGGCATGCGTCAGGGCAACGACTTCGGCACCCAGTACCGCTCGGCCATCTACGTCGGCGACGACGCGCGCCGAAGCGAGGCGGTCCGCAGCCGCGAGCGTTACCAGCGGCAGCTGGCCGGGCGAGGCCTCGGCAAGATCACGACGGAGATCTGCGGCGACCAGCCGTTCTACTACGCCGAGGATTACCACCAGCAGTATCTCGCGAAGAACCCGGGCGGGTACTGCGGGCTCGAAGGGTGCGGCGTGCCGTACGCGTCGACGGCTTAGTATCGCGTCCCGTTCTTCGGGAAGCGGACGCTGAAGACGGCGCCCGAGCCGTCGGACCGGTTGTCGGCCGTCACGCGGCCGCCGTGGAAGTCCGCGATCAGCGCGACGATATGTAGGCCGAGGCCGAGATGCGGACGGCCGTCGTCATGCCCGTCCCGCATCGAGACGAGCGAGTCGAAGAGTCGGTCGCGCATCTCCTCGGGCAGCAGCGGGCCTTCGTTCGCGACGCGCAGCACGAGCTCGCCGTCGTCGTCGAGCTCGATGTCGATCGGGCTCCCGGCCGTGCTGAAGCCGACCGCATTGTCCACGAGCTTGTCGATCATCTGCGCGACGAGCTCGCCGGACCCGATCGTCTCGGCGCGGTCGACCGCGATCCGCCAGCGAATCACCCGCTCGGTGTAGATGTCCGCGTAAGCCCGCGCGCACGCTTCGACGACGGCGGCGAGGTCGAAGCGCTCGGGCTCGGTGTCGCCTATCGCCTGCTCGATCCGGGTCGCCTCGCTCATCGCCGCGAGAATCGAGTCGAGGCGGCTCGCGCCGCCGCGCAGCCGCTCGAGGTAGGGCCGCGCCCCGGGCGAGTCGACCTCGTGCTCGAGGTTGTCGAGCGACGTCGACACGACGGCGAGCGGCGTCCGCAGCTCGTGCGACAGCTTGCCGGCCAGCGTCTTCAAGTACTGCGTGTGCTCGCGCAGCCGCTCGAGCAGGTCCGCGAAGCTGCGGCTCAGGTCGCCGAGCTCGTCCCGGCTGCTCCGGCCGGGGAGCGACACGTCGATCTCGCCCTTCGGACCGAGCGCGTTCTCCGCGGCGCGCGCGAGCTTCCGGACGCGGTACGACAGGAGCGAGGCGTAGCCGAGCAGCCCGACCGCCGCAACCACGGTCGCGAGCAGCGTGAACGTCATGAGCCGCAGCAGCGCGCGATTCGTGAGCGTCAGGATCGGGTCGCTGCGCTGCTCGAGGAGGACCGCGCCGAGGACGCCGTCCGGGCCTCGGATCGGCACCGCCGCGGCGACGGTCGCGCTCTGATCGGGCCCGGCGCGGTACCACGCGGTCGCCGGGCTTCCCGACAGCGCCTGGCGCAGCGTCTCGTCGCCGAGCCGGCCCGGCGGATGCTCGAGCTTGCTGTACTCCGGATCGTCGCGCCGCAGCAGATACCGGAACAGAGTGCCGGCGAGGCCGCCCGCGCTCGTTTGCTGCGCGAGCGGCTCGGTCGTCGAGCCCGTGTCCGACAGCACCCAGCCGTCGGCGTCGAGCACGCGAAAGCGGTCGCCGGCTTGGCTGAACTGCCGGACGAATCGCTCGAGGTCCGGCCGCTGGTACACGAACGGCCCCGGTGCGCCGTCCCCGATCGGCCAGCTCGCCGCGACGGCGGCGACACGGTAGCCGGAATCGCCGGGGTACGCGGAGGCGTCGCGGTACTGCGATGCGGCGCGATCGACGTCGATCAGCGCGACTCCGAGCGCCTGCCCGGCGAGGTCGAGCGGCAGCCGGATCTCGACGCCGAACCCTTCCTCGGTCTCCTGCCAGGCGCTCTGGATCCGGTCCTCGAAGTCCTCCCCGGGCACGAACAGCGGAGGGCTCGTGATCCGCGCGCGAAACGACCCCGGCGCCCGCGTGGCGAGCAGGAAGCGCTGGATCAAGCGCGGGAACGGCTCGACGACGAGCAGCAGCCGGTCGCCGTGCGGGCCCTCTTCCGGCGCGCCCTCGTAGACCACGTCGGCATCGGCGGCGGCGAGATAGAGATAGACGGAGCGCTCGTGCACACCGGCCCACAAGCGGTGCCCGCCGTCGAGGAGGATGGCCGACTCGTCTCCGGAGCTCCAGTCGTCGCGCAGTCCGTCGATTCGGGGCTCGGCCGCGAGCGGCAGGCCGTAGATCGTCGCGCCCCGCGGACCGCCGAACTTGACGGCGGGAGGCTCGAGCAACCGCGTTTGACCGTCGAGCGCGGCCGCGACGGTCCCCGCGCTCGCGACCAGCGCCTGCTCCAATCCGCGGCGCAGCGCGGCTTCCATCTCCTGGACGAACCGGTACCCGGCCCACGGGAGGACGAGCGTCAGCAGCCCGAAGGCGAGGAGTTGAGCTCTGAGCGACATCGATACGGCGGTTCGCGGCCCTTCCGGGAGCGTGCGGGCCGATTGTAGGGCCCGGGGACGGCGTGCGTCTCGGGCACGGAGCCCGCGGCGGCGAGCGGCTGCCGGGCGCCCGGCTTGGCGTTACCCCCGGCAGCACGTAATGTAGGGCGTGGAATCGAAGATGGACGACGCGATCGCGCGGCTGCTGGACTACTGGTTCGGCCCCGAATCCGAAACCGAGGAAGCGTTGAATCGGCGCTTCGAGCGTTGGTTCCGCCCGGACAGCGCCACCGATGCCGAGGTCGCGCAACGCTTCGGCGTTCTCGCGGAACGTGCCGCGCGCGGCGATCTGGACGACTGGGCCGCCACCGCGCGAGGGCGCCTCGCGCTGATCCTGCTGCTCGATCAGCTTCCGCGGCAGCTGCACCGCGGGAGCGCCGCCGCGTTCGCCTCGGACGAGAAGGCGTTCCGGCTCGCGATCGACGGAGTCGAATCGGGAATGGATCTCGAGCTCGGCCCGTTGCGCCGCGCGTTCTTCTACATGCCGCTGCAGCACGCCGAGGATCTCGTCGCCCAGGAGCTGTCGGTGCGGAAATTCCGCGCGCTGTGCGAGCTTCCGGGCACGCCCGACCACGTGCAGCGGAAGCTCGAGAGCTTTGCGGAGTACGCGAAGCTGCATCGCGATATCGTCGCGCGCTTCGGCCGCTTCCCGCATCGAAACCGCAGCTTGGGACGCGGGGACACACCCGAGGAGCGGGAATTTCTCGACGCCGGCGGCCCGAGCTTCGGCCAGTAGCGGCGCGGATCGAAGCGCGCGTTTCAGGAATCCGTTTCAGGAATCAAGGAGTCAACGGATGCGGAACCAATCGGCTCGGCGGGTCGCGATCTTGGGCGGAGTTCGAATTCCGTTTTGCCGCGCGCACACGGCTTACCGCGATTGCTCGAACCAGGACATGATGACGGCCGCGCTGCGCGGCCTCGTCGAGCGCTTCGGCCTGCGGGGCGAGCGGCTCGGCGACGTTTCGCTCGGCGCGGTCATCAAGCACTCGCGCGACTTCAACCTCGCGCGGGAATCGACGCTCTCGTCCGGCCTCGCGCCCGAGACGCCGGCCTTCGACATCCAACGCGCGTGCGGCACGAGCCTCTCCGCGGCGATCGCGATCGGCAGCAAGATCTCGCTCGGGCTGATGGACGCAGGCATCGCCGGCGGGACGGACAGCATCAGCGACATGCCGATCGTCTATTCGGACGCCTATCGCTCGATCCTGATCGAAAGCTCGCGGGGCCGGAGCTTCGGGGAGCGGATCGGGCCGTGGCTCAAGCTCCGCCCGAAGCATTTCAAGCCGAGCCTGCCGGCGGTCGTCGAGCCGCGCACCGGGCTCTCGATGGGCGAGAGCATGGAGATCACCGCGAAGGAATGGGGCATCACGCGCCTCGAGCAGGACGAGCTCGCGCTCGCGAGCCACAGGAACGCGGTGCGTGCTTACGACGAAGGCTTCTACGACGACCTGCTCGTCGAGTTCAAAGGCGTGCGGCGCGACAACAACCTGCGGCCCGATACGAGCCTCGAGCAGCTCGCGAAGCTGAAGCCGGTGTTCGACAAGAGCGGCAGCGGCACGCTCACGGCCGGCAACAGCACGCCGCTGACGGACGGCGCGTCGGCCGTGCTGCTCGGCTCCGAGGACTGGGCGCGCGAGCACGGCCTCCCGGTGCTCGCGTATCTGACGTATGCGCGGGAAGCGGCCGTCGACTTCGTCGCGAAGGAAGGCCTGCTGATGGCGCCGGCCTACGCCGTGTCCGACATGCTCAAAGTCGCGGGCCTCGCGCTCCAGGACTTCGACTACTACGAGATCCACGAGGCGTTCGCCGCGCAGACGCTCGCGACGCTGAAGGCCTGGGAGTCCGAGCAGTTCTGTCGCGAGAAGCTCGGCCGGGACGAGCCGATGGGGGCGATCGACCGCTCGAAGCTGAACGTGAAGGGCGGCAGCGTCGCGATCGGCCATCCGTTCGCCGCGACGGGCACACGCCTCGTCGCGACGATGGCGAAGCTCCTGCACGAGCGCGGCAGCGGCCGCGGCCTGATCTCCGTCTGCACCGCCGGCGGCATGGGCGTCACCGCGATCCTCGAAGCGCCGTAGTCAGGCGCCGGCGAGCCGAAGGGTGTACGAGACGAGCCACGGCATCGTCACGGCGCTGAGCAGCGTCGACACGAGCACGATGCCGGCCACGTCGTCCGGCGCACGGCCGTACCGCGCCGCGAAAAGGTAGTTGAAGACCGCGGCCGGCATCGCGCCCTGCAGAACGAGCACGGCGCGCGCCGTGCCCTCGAGACCGAACACCGTGCTCGTCGCGAGCGCGACACCGAAGCCGAGCGCGATCCGGGCCGCCCCGAGCCCGAAGGCAAGCGACAGCCGTCCGGCGCGAAGCCCGCCCAGCGTGTGCCCGAGCGCGAGCAGCATCAGCGGGATCATCAGGTCGCCGACGAGGCCGATCGTGGCCGCGAGCCAGTCGGGCAGCGAGACTCCGCCGGCCAGGAGGCCCGCGCCGATCACCGCGCCGTAAATCACCGGAGTCGTCACGAGCGTGCGCAGCACCGGCACGCCGCTTTGCAGCATCGGCGTCATCGTGAACTGCCCGACGGAATTGATCACATACACCGCGACCGCGAGCCCGAGGCCCTCCGGCCCGAACGCGAGCAGCGACAGCGGCAGCCCGAGGTTGCCGTTGTTGCCGATGCTGACGGCGGGCAGGTACGAGCGCACCGGGAGTCGCAGCGCCTTCAAGAGCAGCCACGCGGCGGCGAGCGTCGTCGCGAGCATCGCGACCGACGCGGCCGCCATCGTCGCGAACAGGTCGAGCGGCAGCTCGAGCCCGGACAGGCTGTCGACGATCAGACAGGGACCCGCGAGATTCATGATCACGCGCGTCACGAACTCGCGCTCGAACGGGACGCCGAGCCGCTGCCACGCATACCCTGCGGCCGCGAGGCAGAAGACCGGAAGCAGGATGTCGGCGAGCTCGGCGACCACGATTCCCCCGAGACCCCTCTTCGAGATGCCGCGAAGCGTCCCGGAGGGCAAAATGGCAAGCCGTTCACGACGGAGCGGGACCGCGATTCTGACAGATTCGCGAGCGTGAGGATTCCATGAGCTCGAAGCGTCCTGACGGTGAAACGGCCGCCCGCGCCGCCGCGCCCCTTTTGCCCGACATCGGCGAGCTGCTCGAGCTCGCCGTGCCGGCGAGCCCGATTGCGGAAGCCGTCGAAGCCTACTCCGCGCTCGGCTTTCGCGGCGTCCCGGTCGCGGACTTCGTCTCGGAACCTTACGCCGCGGCCACGGACGGGCGGCTCACGATCGGTTTGCACGAGAACGAGCTCGACGGCCCCGTGCCGACGTTCGTCCGTCCGGATGTGAAGGCGCAGGCGCGCAGGCTGGAAGCCGCCGGGATCGAGCTCGAGCGCACCGAGCTCGGCGACGACGAGTTCCATCGCGTCCGCTTCTGCGATCCCGACGGTCTTCCGATCCTGCTGCTCGAGGCCAGAACGTTTCCGCCCGTCGCCGACCACGCGACGACGGTCTCGGCATGCGGCGCGTTCGTCGAGCTCAGCGTCGCGACCCGTTCGCTCGCGCGCGCCGAGCGCTTCTGGACCGCGCTCGGGCTTTCCTTTGTCGCCCGGCGCGACGCCCCCCATCCGTGGCTGACGCTCGCCGGCCGCGGGCTCGTCCTCGGCCTCCACGAGACGCGCCGCTTCACGCGCGCGCTGACCTTTCGGGCCGGTCAGCTCGACGCCCGTACCGAGTATCTTCGCGCGAAGGGCTTCGAGGTCCGGCGAGGCGCGCCGATCACGGCCGACGCGAGCGGCTCGGTCACGCTGTTCCTGCCCGGCGACGTCAGCTTCTTTCTGATCGAGGACGACCGCGCGGAAGAGCCGGCCGGTGCCTGACCGCGCGCAGCGGCTTTCGCGGCCGGGCGCGCCCGACGACCGTCAACCGCGGAGCAGGCTGCGCAGCGTCGCCTCCACCCGATGCCGGTAGCCGCCGCCGAACAGATTGAAGTGATTCAGCAGGTGGTAGAGGTTGTAGAGCTCGACGCGGCGCTCCCACCCCTCCGCGAGGGGCCACGCCTCCTCGTACGCGCGGTAGAACTCGGGCCCGAAGCCGCCGAAGAGCCGCGTCATCGCGAGGTCCGCTTCGCGATCGCCGAAGTACGCGGCCGGGTCGAAGACGCACGGCTCGTCCCCCGCCGCGGCGCCCCAGTTGCCGCCCCACAGATCCCCGTGGAGCAGGCTCGGCGCAGGCCGGTAGCCGTCGAAGAAGCGCTCGAGATTCTCGAGCAGCGCCGTGCCGCGGCTCGAAACCGCCTCGCCGATGCCGTTACGGCGGGCGATCTCGAGCTGAAAGCGCAGGCGCCGTTCGCGGTAGAAGCCGATCCAGTCGCCCGACCGATCGTTGCGCTGCGGCGTGCGGCCGATGTAGTTGTCGCGGTGCCAGCCGAAGTCGCCGGCCGTGACGCGATGGAGCGCCGCGAGGCCCGTGCCGAGACGGCGCTCGGCGGCCGGCGACGGGCGGCCGAAGTCGATCCATTCGATCGCGAGGAACGCGTAACGGCCCGCGCAGCCTTTCGCCGCGACTTCGGGCACGCGGATCGCACGCGCGTCGCGCAACGCTTCGAGCGCCGCCGCCTCGGCGTCGAGCAAGTCGAAGCCGGCGGCCGGCTCGACCTTGACGAGGACCGGCCCGGCGGTCGTCTCGACCTTCACGGTCCGGCTGATGCTGCCGCCGCCCACGGCGCACGGCGGCTCCCCGGTGATGTCGAGGCCCGATTGCCTCAAGACCGTGCGAAGAGCGAGGAGCGAGTCGTCGGCCGGCATCGGCGGCCGCGGGGGCTAGTTGAACGAGGCAGCCCGCGCGAGATCGCCCCGCAGCCGCGCATGCAGCGGGCTCGTCCGCGGGAAATGCGTGAGCAGGTACTCCATCTGATCGGCCAGCACCCGCCGGCCTTTCAGATAAATGTATTCGGCATACGTCGGCGTGAACGGCACGGCCACGAGCTGCATGTCGGCCTGCTCCGGCGTGCGGCCGCCTTTGTGATTGTTGCAGCGCCGGCATGCGGTGACGACGTTCGTCCACGAGTCCGTTCCGCCGAGGCTGAGCGGCGTGATGTGGTCGCGCGTGAGCTCGGAGCTGCGGAACACGACGCCGCAGTACATGCAAAGATTCGCGTCGCGCCGGAACAAGGTGCGATTGTTCAGAGGGGGCACGTAATCCGCGGAGCGCCGCGCGGCGGAGTGCATTTCGCCGGTAGTGGCGATGATCGAGCTGACCTGGATCGAGCTCCGCAATCCGGTGCGGGCATTGTGACCGCCGCGGATCCGGTAGATCGGCGACCCGCAGGTGTAGGCCACCTGCCCGGTGTGGTAGAGAATCGCCGCGACGCGGTAGTCCACCCACTCGAGCGGCATGCCTGCGATATCCGTTCGCAACACTTCCTGGCTCAGCGTGTGGTTTCGTCGCTCCATGGCTGCATGTCGAGCTGTTGCCGACAAGTCAAGTTTCTCCGAGTTCGGAACGACATTCAATTGCTTGTGGCGTCGAGCGCGGCATTTCTGCGACCCGCGCGCCGCGGTGGTCGCGGTCACGGAAGGTGTGGGGGATCGGCAACACTCGTCGGCGACGGGCCGCGGCGCTCTTGCGCCCGCGCGCCGAAATCGTAGATCGTGCACGCGCTTGCGCCCGCCATGACCCGACCGCTTCTCAGAGTCGCCGTCCCCGTCCCCCTGCCCGAATGCTTCGACTATGCGTGGGCCGGCGACACGCCGCCGCCCGCGCCCGGAAGCCGGGTCGACGTGCCGTTCGGGCGCGGGCGCCGCGTCGGCGTCGTGCTCGAGCTTCCCGAGAGCACCGCGGTGCCGAGCGGGAAGCTGAAGAGCGTCTCGGCGGCGCTCGATCCGGAGCCGCTTCTGCCCTCCGAGCTGCTCGCCACGCTGCGATGGGCGGCCGACTACTACCACCACCCGATCGGCGAGGTGTTGAGCCATGCGCTGCCGGGCCTGCTGCGGCGGGGCCGGCCGCTCGCCGGCGCGTCCGCGCGCAGCTGGCGGCTCACGGCGGAAGGCCGCGCTCAGTCGATCGACGCCGTTCGGGCGAAAGCGGCGCGCCAGGCCGACGCGCTCGCGCTGCTCGCCGCAGGCGCGCTGCCGTCGGAAGCGCTGCGCTGCGCTGGGATCGCGCCGGCCACCCTGAAACGCCTCGCGGACAAGGGCTGGATCGAGGAAGCCGCGGCGGCCGCGCCGCCGCCGCATTCGCATTCCTCGCCCGCGCTGCCCGAGCTCACGCCGGAGCAGCGCAGCGCGCTCGACGCCGTCCGCGCGAGCGGCCGGACGTACGCCGCATTCCTGCTTCACGGCGCGACCGGCAGCGGCAAGACCGAGGTGTTTCTGCGCCTCGTCGCGGATCAGCTCGCCGCCGGACGGCAATCGCTCCTCCTCGTGCCCGAGATCGGCCTGACGCCGCAGCTCGTGCAGCGATTGCGCGAGCGTTTCGGCGAGGGACTCGCGATCCTGCACTCCGGCCTCTCCGACGGCGAGCGCCGCGAAGCTTGGCGGCGAGCGCGCGCGGGCGATGCCGGCGTCGTCGTCGGCACCCGCTCGGCGGTATTCGCGCCGCTCGCGCGCCCGGGCCTGATCGTCGTCGACGAGGAGCACGACACCTCGTACAAGCAGCAGCAGGGCTTCCGTTACTCGGCGAGGGACCTCGCGGTGCTGCGCGCGCGCCGCCTCGACGTGCCTGTCGTGCTCGCGTCGGCCACTCCATCGCTCGAAAGCTTTCACAACGCGGTGACCGGGCGGTACCGGCTCCTCGAGATGCCGACTCGCATCGGTGCGGCCGGCGAGCCCTGCGTTCGCGTCGTGGACATGACCCGGCACCCGAGCCGCCGGGGTCTGTCGGCGCCTCTGCTCGCCGCGATCGACACGCATCTCGGAGCCGGCCGGCAGGTGCTGCTGTTCTTGAATCGCCGCGGCTTCGCGCCGGCCCTGTTCTGTCCGTCCTGCGGCGAGGCCGAGCAGTGCCGGCGGTGCGACGCGCGCCTCACCGTGCATGCGGCGAGCGGCGAGCTGCGCTGCCACCACTGCGGAGCGACGAAGCCCTTGACCTGGGGCTGCGCGGCATGCGGCAGCGAGCGGATTGCGGTGGGCGCGGGCACGCAGCGCGTGGACGACGAGCTGAATGCGCTCTACCCGGACCAGCCCATCGGCCGTCTCGATCGCGACGCCACGTCGAGAAAGGGCACGCTCGACAGTGTGCTCGCACGCGCTCGAAGCGGCGCGACGCGCATCCTCGTCGGCACGCAGATGCTCGCGAAAGGGCACGACTTTCCCGGCGTCACGCTCGTCGGCGTGCTGAACGCGGATCAGGGGCTCTTCGGAACGGATTTTCGGAGCGGCGAGCGTCTCGCGCAGACGATCGTGCAGGTGGCGGGGCGGGCGGGACGGCGGGACACGCCGGGCGAGGTGCTGATCCAGACGCATCATCCGACTC
The DNA here is from genome assembly GCA_036381015.1 of Gammaproteobacteria bacterium. NCBI lineage: Bacteria > Pseudomonadati > Pseudomonadota > Gammaproteobacteria > Gammaproteobacteria bacterium. Next base: position 60,599 of record DASVDR010000008.1, on the reverse strand, counting down.
ATCCGCTCCTGACACGCCTCCTCGCGCACGGCTACGCGGAGTTCGCGAAGCTCGCGCTCGCGGAGCGGCGGCGGGCGGGATGGCCGCCGTTCTCGCATCTCGCACTGTGGCGCGCGGAAGCGGCACGGCGGCCGCCGGTCGCCGAGTTCCTCGGCCGCGTGCGCGCGAGCGCCGCGGCAAAGCCCGGAGCGGTGAAGATTCTCGGCCCGGCGCCGGAAGCGATGGAGCGCAAAGGCGGCCGCTATCGAATGCAGCTCCTCTTCTCCTGCACGGAGCGAGCCCCGCTGCACGCGTTGCTCGGCCGCCTGATGGCCGAAGCGCGCGATTGGCGCGAGGGGCGGCGCGTGCGCTGGTCCGTCGACGTCGATCCGCTCGAGGTCTGAGCCCGCCGCCTCGCGCCGCCTGACCGCGTCGCCGGCGCGAGTTATAGTCGGCGGCGGCGCCTGCTCGCTCGGAGCCTCGCGCTGTAGAGAACACCTAAGGAGGCACTCATGTCACGACACGCGCTCGTCGGGGCCGCCGTCCCATCGCTCCTGCTCCTTTTTGCCGCCGCCGCATACGGCCAGACCGGCGCCCCCGGGCCGGCGAACGCCGCCGTGCGCGATCTGCCGCGGACGCCGCCTCCGCCGCTCTTCTTCAGCGAGAGCTGGCGGCAAGGCACGAAGAAGGACGGAAGCGTCGAGACCGCCGAGGTGCCCGTCACGCAGCAGAACGTCGGCAACGCCGATCTCGAGCTCGATCTCATCGGACCGGGCGCCGCGGACATCCAAGCCACGGGAATACCCGGGAACAAGGGCAATCCGATGCACGTCTGGACGGGCCTCTGCACGACGCCGTGCGGAGCCGCGCTGCGCGACAAGGACAACTACGTCGACCTCACCGGGCTCGCGTCGATCAAGTGGAACACGAAGGTGTCCGGCATGCATGCGATCCGGCCGGTCGTGAAGCTCGCCGACGGCACCTGGCTCGTCGGCGATCAAACGAGCGGATCCACGATCGGCTGGCTCGAGAGCGAGCTCGCGTTCGCGAGCATGAAGTGGCTTAAGCTCGACCCGGAGCGCGCCGTGACGACGGGCACCTGGATCGAGCATCCGGATCTCGGCAAAGTGGACGAGGTCGGGTTCGTGGACCTCATGCCGGGCAGCGGTCACGGTCCGGGCGGCTGGTCCGACGTGGCGCAGATCGAGGTGTACGGCAAGGCCGTCCCGCGCCGATAGCTATGACGAGACGCTCGCGAAGATCCCGAAGCGCCCGGTCCTCCGGCTGGCCGTACCTGCTCGTCGGGCTGGCGATGGGTCTCGCCGTCGCGGCCGGCATCTACTTCTCCGATCTGCGCAGCGGCGCGCTGCCCGCGCAGTCGCCGGCCGCCGCGCGCACGGTGCCGAGTCGCGAGCCCGCGCCGGAGCAGGCCGCTCCGGAGCGGGCCGCGTCTCGGCCCGCGGATACCCGCGCCGCGGCGTCAGCGCCGGTTCGCGAGGCCGCGGCCGGCGCCGCCGACGACGGGCGGCCCCGCTTCGAGTTCTACGAGATCCTCCCCGAGTACGAAGTCGTGATTCCGGAGGTCGAAACGGTGACCGAGGCTTCCGGGCCGTCCACGCCGTCCGCGCCGATCGAGACGCCGGGAAGCTACGTGCTGCAGACGGGGTCCTTCCGATCGCACGCCGACGCCGACCGCATGCAGGCGAGCCTTGCGCTTCTCGGCATCGAGTCGCGGATCCAGCGGGTCACGATCGACGACGACGAGTTTCACCGCGTGCGCGTGGGGCCGATCTCCGACCTCGACGAGCTGAACCGCATCCGCAACGACCTCGAGCGCGCGGGCGTCGAGAGCTTGACGATGAAGGTGAGCGAATAAAAAAGGTGTCAGACACCTTTTCACCCGGAAAAAGGTGTCTGACACCTTTTTTTGGTTCTACTCGTCCGTCAGCGCCTGCCGGAAGTCGACGCCGAGGGACCGGAGCTTGCGGTAGAGGTGCGTGCGCTCCATGCCGACGCGCTTCGCGAGCTGGCCGACCTTGCCGCCGCACAGCAAGAGCTGCTGCTGCAGATAAGCGCGCTCGAAGTGCTCACGCGCCTCGCGCAGCGGCATCGCGAGCAAATCCTGCTTCACGAGCGGCTCGCTCTGCGGTGTGTTCGTGACGAGCTGCGCCTCGACCTCCTCGAGCTCGATCGTCTCGTTGCCGTCCAGGATCAGCAGGCGCTTCACGAGATTCTTGAGCTCGCGGACGTTTCCCGGCCACGGATAATTCCGCAGCCGATTCTGCGCCGCGACGCTGAAGCGGCGGAGCGGCAGGCTCTCGGAGTCGACGAACGCGTCCACGTGGTAGCGCAGCAGCTCCGGCACGTCCTCGGAGTACTCGCGGAGCGGCGGCACGCGAATCACGATCACCGACAGGTGTGACAAAAGCTCGCGGTTGAACTCGTCGCTACGCTCGAAGCCGGGCGGCGCGCTCGCGAGGATGCGGGCGTCGAGGGTGTGCGTCGTCCCGGTGTCGTCCGCGCGGAACTCGCCTTGCTCGAGCACCGCGAGCAGCTGCTGCTGCGCCGCGGGCGACATGTTTTGAATCTCGTTGATGAACAGCAGGCCGCCGGCCGCACGCTTCAGCACGCCGGGCTGCCCCGGCTCGCCGAGCAGCTGCGCCCGGTAGCCGCCCTCCGACAGCGCGCTGCCCATGACGGTCACGAACGGGCCCGGCGCCCGATCGCTGCGACTCGCGAGGAAGCGCGCGAAGACCTCGCGCCCGCTGCCCGGCTCGCCGGTGAAGAGCGCATGCGCATCGTGATGCGCGACGCGCGCGACCTGCTCCCGGAGCCGCCGCATCGTCTGGCTCTTCCCGACCGGCGCGAGCATCGGCGGGACGAGGCTCCGGCGGCGCGCCGACGCACGCCGGTCCGCGAGCGCGGACTGCACGACGCGCAACAGCTTCGCGAGGGAGACCGGCTTCTCGATGAAATCGACGGCGCCGAGACGCGTGGCCTCGACGGCCGCGTCGACGGTGCCGTGCCCGGACATCATCACGACGGGCCCCAACGCCTCGCTTTCGGACCACTCCTTCAGGAGCGAGATGCCGTCGGTGTCGGGCATCCAGATGTCGAGCAGGATCAGGTCGTAGGCGCTCTGCTTGCGCGCCTGGCGGGCTTCCTCGGCATCGGCGGCGGTGGTGACGTCGTAGCCTTCCTCGCTGAGGATCTCGTCCAGCAGCGCGCGGATGTTCGCTTCATCGTCGACAACCAAGATCCGCGCATTTTTCATGCGCGCTCCCTCCTATTCTCGCCGCCGTGAAGGCCCGCCGAGCCGCCTGCCTCGCCGGATATCGGAAGCAGTATACTGATCTCCGCTCCCCCGTGCTCGCGGTTGGCGGCCTTGATCTCGCCCCCGTGATCTTCGATCAGCTTCTTCACGATCGCGAGCCCCAGCCCCGTTCCCTTGACCTTGCCGGTCACGTACGGCTCGAAGGCCTGTGGGAGGATGTCCGCGCCGAAGCCCGGCCCGTTGTCGGCCACCTTGATCTCGACGGCGTCCGTGCCGCCGCGGAGCACGTAACGGGTCGAGATGTCCACCCGCGCGTCGCTCTGGCGCTCCATCGCCTCGAGCGCATTGCGCATCAAGTTGTGAAAGACCTGCCGCATTCTGCCGGCATCTGCCTCTATCTTCGGCAAATTAGCGTCGAACGAGAGCTTGATCGTGACCGGATTCTCGGGCGAGCGATAAAGCTCGGTGACCTCGGAGATCAGCTCGTTCAGATCGAAGCGCGAGAGCTCGACGTCGGGCGTGCGGGCGTATTGGCTGAAGGCGTTGACCATCTCCTTCATCGCCTCGACCTGCTGGATGATCGTCCGCGTCGCCCGGTCGAGGAGGTCGAGCCCGCCGTCCTCGGACGTCAGATAACGGCGCCGCAGCCGCTCGGCCGAGAGCTGGATCGGCGTCAGCGGATTCTTGATCTCGTGCGCGAGGCGGCGCGCGACCTCGCCCCAGGCCGCATCCCGCTGGGCCTGAAGGAGCGCCGTGATGTCGTCGAAGACGACCACGTATCCGTTCGGCGTCTCGGCCTCGCCGGGCAGCGCCGTGCACGCGCACATCAGCACGCGCCGCCCGACGTCGCCGCGGAGCACGATCTGCTCGCGCCATTCGCTCTTGCCCTCGGCCAGCTTCGCGGCGCTGACCTCGAGGAACTGCCCGAGCAGCGGATGCGTTTTCGCGAGCTCGACGAGCGAGTCGCCGACGTGCGCCTCGAGGTCGATGTTCAGGATGATCCCGGCGGCGGCGTTCGCCGTCCGGACACGCATGTCGGGCTCGAGGGCCACGACGCCCGTGGAGAGCCTCGCTAGGATCACCTCGAGCCGGCGGCGCTCGCTTTCGACCTTCTGCTCGCTCGAGCGCGCATGCTGCCGCGCCTCCGCGAGGCGCTGGGTCATGTCGTTGAACGAGTTGATCAGGAACCCGATCTCGTCGCGGGCCGGGACGGGAAGCTTCGTGTCGAAGTCCCCGCGGGCCACCGCGCGTGTGCCCTGCATCAGCTGCTGGATCGGCCCGACGAGACGCCGGGCCGACGTGAACGCGCCGTAGACGGACGCGAGCACCGAGATCAACAGCACGAGGCTCAGAGTCAGCGTGAAGCTGTACTTCAGGGCCGTGCGCAGGAAGGACAGCTCCGAGTACTGGTTGTAGCTCTCCTGCACGGAGTTCGCGAGGGCGGACAGACGCGGCTCCACGGGGAAGCGCCCTTGCAGGATCCGGGAATCCGGCCGCATCCCGTCGTCGAGCGAGACGGCCGCGATCACCCGGTAATGGCCGTCGCGGAGCGGCTCGAGGCTCACGTACGGGCGCCGCTCGCGGAGCTGAATCATCATCTCCTCGGTCGGATACGTCGGCGGCGCGACGCCGGGGTTTGCGGAGCTCGTAGCGAGGATGCGCGTGTTCTCGCCGAAGACCGTGAGCTCGTCGGCGCCGCTGTCGATGCGCAGCGTGTCGAGCTGCGTGAAGAGGTCGGCGGTCGCCGCGTCTCGCGGCAGGCGCGCCGCGATGCGCTCGAGCTCGGCGAGGTTGCGGCGCTTCTGCACGTCCAGCGCGGTCTGGCTCAACGTGAGCGCGTCGTCGAGGCCGCGCTCCACGTCGACGTTGAACCAGTTGTCGATCCCGCGGTTGATGAACGCCACCGAGAACACGTAAACCACGACGAGCGGCGTCACGGCGAGCGTGACGAGCAGCGTGATCATCCGCAGCTTCAGCCGCGAGCCCGGCACGTGACGCCGGAGATCGCGGATCAGCCGCGTCAGGTTCACGGCGATCAGCGTGACGAGGACCGCGACGCCGATCGAGTTGACCAGCAGGATCCAGTTCTGCAGGCGGGCGAAGTCGTCCGAGTTCTCGGCGACGCGCGAGAACAGCAGCAGCGCGACGAGCCACAGCAGCACGCCGAACGCGAGGAGCATCGTGACGAATGCCCGCTTTATTTTTCGCGCAAACGCCATTCGTACCAATCGCTCGCAATGGCCCAGTTACGGCGCCAGAAGGCCAGGAGCCGCAGCGGGCCCGGGAAGCGCTCCATGTCGAGAACCGCCCGCAGCCGCACGAGGTAATCGCGGCCCGGCTCGAGCAGCGCGGCGTCGATCAGCGGCAAGTGCTCGACGCGGCCCAGGTAATTCAACGCGGAGAACAGCGTCGAGAACGACGTGCGGTCGCCGCTGTTCAGGTTCGACACGACGTACCGCTCCGTGAGCGCGTGGTAGTCGAGCTGATAGCGCTGCTCGAGCGAGTGGGCGTCCGCGTCGAACCAGAAGCGGCGGCGATAAGTGATCTCGACGTCGAGCCGGATCGTGAGCGGCACGCCCGAGCGCAGCGCCTCGCTCGCCTCGGAAGGCAAGCGCAGCTCGATCCAGGAGTCGAGAAAATACACGCCATTGACGAGCTCGACGTTGGCGGCCCGAACGTCGAACCGCCCGGGGTCCTCCTCGTCTTGCCCGATCGCGGGCATCGCGGCGCCGAGCAGCAGGACGACGGCGAGCTTCAGCGAGCTGACGAGACGGCTCACCGCACGAGCGCTATTGCTTCGAGCCTGATCCACGCAAAGGGAGCATCCGCTGCTTGTCTATGCAAGCATAATAGAAGCCGTCACGGTTCGCCTCACCGGGCCGGGTGACGAAAGGGGGCCGGCCGGCCGTGATCTCCGCGTCCGGCGTGGCGCTCAGGAAGCGCTCGATCTGCTCCCCATTCTCCGCCCGCAGCACCGTGCACGTCGCGTACACGAGCCGGCCGCCGGGCCGAAGCAGCGGCCACAGGGCGGCGAGGAGCTCGGCTTGCAGCGCGGCGGCGCGCCGGACGTCGTCGGGCTTCCGCAGCAGCTTGATGTCGGGATGACGCCGAATCACGCCGAGGGCGGTGCACGGCGCATCGAGCAGCACGCGATCGAACGGCCGGCCGTCCCACCATTCGTCGGGCCGCGCCGCGTCGCCATGCACGAGCTTCGCCTTCGCCGTGAGCCCGAGCCGAGTGAGCGTCGCTCGGACCGTGTCGAGCCGGGAAGCGTCGCGGTCCACCGCCCAGAGCTCTGCGAGCGCGCCGCACCGTTCGAGCGCGTGCGCGGTCTTGCCGCCCGGCGCCGCGCACGCGTCGAGGACGCGCTGACCGGGCGCGAGATCGAGCAGCTCCGCCGCAAGCTGCGCCGACGCGTCCTGCACCGACACCTCCCCTTCGGCGAACCCCGGGAGCCGCGCCGTCGGCAACGGCTCGGCGAGAAGGATCGCCGCGGGCGCTCCGGGAGGCGGCGGGCCTCGCTCCGCGCGGAGGCCCGCGGCCTCGAGGCGCTCGAGGTAGCGCTCGCGGGTCGTGCGCGCAAGGTTCACGCGCAACCACATCGGCGGCGCCGCGTTGTTCGCGTCGAGGATCGCCGGCCAGTCGTCCGGCCAATCGGCGCGAATCCGCTCGATGAGCCAGGCCGGGTGGCTGTGGAGGGCCGTCGGGTGCGCGGCCATCTCCGCGTCGAGCTGCGCGCGCTCGCGGAGGAACCGGCGGAGCACCGCGTTCACGAGGCCTTTCGCCCGCGGCGCGCCGACGAGCCGCGCGGCCTCGACGGTCGCGGACACGGCAGCGTGATCCGGCACGCGCATCGATTGAAGCTGCAGGAGGCCCACGCGTATGAGCGCCGCGAGCGTGGTCTCGCGCCGCGGCAGCGGCCGGTCGAGGAGGCGCGACGCCTGCCACTCCAGGCGGTGGTGCCACCGGCAGGCGCCGAACGCGAGCGCCCGCGCGAGCGACGCGTCCCGCTCCGGGAGCGGCGGCAGCGCGGCGAGCGCGTCGTCGAGCGACGCACCGGCCACGACTCGCGCCACGGCGCGCGCGGCCGCGGCCCGGGCGGCTGCGCCGGCGGTCGCGCCCGAGTCGGCCGCGCTCGTCTCAGACAAACGTCACCCCGTCCAGCCGATGCGCGGCGAGATAGGCCGCGGCGTCCATCACGCGCGACGACGGCGGCTGGATTCGCAAGAGCCTGAGCACGCCTTCGCCGGTCGCCACGTCGATGCCGTCGCGACCCGCCGCGACGATGCGGCCCGGAGCGATCCGCTCGGCCTCGGGCGCCGCCGGCCGCGCCGCGGCCGCGAGAATCCGGATCACGCGGCCGTCGTCGGCGACCGTGTACGCGACCGGCCAGGGGTTGAACGCGCGCACGCGCCGCGCGAGGTCGATCGCGGGAGCGCGCCAATCGAGACGCGCGTCCCGCTTGTCGAGCTTCGGGGCATACGTCTTCGCCGTGTCGTCCTGCGGGATCGGCTCGATCGTGCCGGCAAGGATCCGCGGGAGCGTTTCCGCCGCGAGCGCGGCGCCGAGCTCGGCGAGCCGGTCGTGCAGCTCGCCGGCGGTCTCGTCCGCGCCGATCGGCGTCTCGCGCGCCGCGTAGATCGGACCGCTGTCGAGCCCGGCTTCGATTCGCATCAACGTGACGCCGGTGACCGCATCCCCCCCGAGGATCGCGTGCTGGATCGGCGCTGCCCCCCGCCACCGCGGCAGCAGCGAGGCGTGCACGTTGACGCAGCCGAGCCGCGGCCAGTCCCGGGCCCATCGGGGCAGGAGCAGCCCGTAGGCGACGACGAGCATCAGATCCGGCCGTTCGTCCGCGAGCCCCCACGCCTCGGGCGCCGACGCGTCCGACAGCGCCTCGGGCTGAGCGACGCGGAGACCCAGCTCGGCGGCCGCCCGCTTCACGGGCGGGGGCGACAGACGCCGGCCGCGCCCGGCAGGCCGGTCGGGCTGCGTCAGCACGAGAGGGATCTCGGCGCCCGATGCGGCGAGCGCGCGCAGGCTCGGGACGGCGAAATCGGGCGTACCGGCGAAAACGATGCGGGGCGCCGTGCCGACGGGCAAGTGGGGCCCTCCGGCCGCGTCGCTCAGAGCGACGGCACGGATCTCGCGCCGCTCTGGACGGCCGGCTCGCGGCGAGCCTTCTTCAGGTAGCGCTTCTTCAGCCGCTCGCGCTTAAGCTGCGACAGGTAATCGACGAACAGCTTGCCCTCGAGGTGGTCCATCTCGTGCTGGACGCACTGCGCGAGCAGCCCTTCGGCCTCGAGCTCGAACGGCTCCCCGTTGCGGTCGAGCGCCGTGACCTTGATCCGCTCGGCCCGCTCGACGTAGTCGTACAGTCCCGGCACCGACAGGCAGCCTTCCTCGACGCTCGTGCGGCCCTCGGCCGAGAGGATTTCGGGATTGATGAAGCAATAAGGCTCGTTCCGCTCGTCCGACACGTCGATCACGATGATCCGCTTGTGGGCGTCGACCTGCGTCGCGGCGAGCCCGATGCCGGGCGCCGCGTACATCGTTTCGAACATGTCGGCCACGAGGCGCTTGACGTCGTCGTCGACAACTGTGACGCGCTCGGCGCGTATTCGCAGACGCGGATCCGGATACTCGAGTATTGGGAGTCGTGCCATTGTGGTCGGACCTCGGTTTCGTGTATAACGCTGCGAATTCGGAGTTTAACCCTCTGACTTTAAAGGGATAGTGTGTGGCCGCGACGCGCCGGGCACGCGCCGGGAAGGGGTGGCGCGGCCGCGTGCGCAGTATAGCAGCCCGATTCGGCCGGGCATCGATGCCGGCCTCCTACGGAGCTTGACATGTTCAACGCGCACTCGCCGCTCGTCCGTTCCGTCAGCATCGTGATGGCTACCGCGCTCGGCGTCATCGCCGCCTCTACCGGCGTGGCTCAGGCGCCGGCCGGCGACACGGCTGCAAGCGCCCGCGAGGCGCCCGTCCTGAACCCGCGGCACCCCGAGTCGTACGTCGTGCAGCGGGGCGACACGTTGTGGGACATCGCCGCCCTGTTCCTTCGGGACCCGTGGTACTGGCCCGAGATCTGGCAGATCAACCCGCAAGTCGAGAACCCGCATCTCATTTATCCCGGCGACGTGCTGTCGCTCGCGTACGTGGACGGGCGCCCGGTCATTCAGCTCGAGCGCGCGTCGGCGAACGACGTGCGCCTGTCGCCGCGGGTGCGCTCCGAGCCGATCGAGGAAGCGATCCCCACGATTCCGTTCGAGGCCGTGCGCGCATTCCTGTCGCGGCCCGCGGTATTGGACCCCGACGAGCTCGATACGTTGCCCTACATCGTCGCCCAGGAGAAGGGACTGATGGGCAGCGCCGGCCGCAGCGTCTACGTGCGCGGCACCGACGACGCGGAAGTCGGCAGCGTCTACGACCTCGTGCATCTCGGCGACCCGCTGATCGATCCGGACGACGACGAGGTGGTCGGCTACGAGGGCCTCTACGTCGGGCGGGGGCGCATCCGTCGGGCCGGCGATCCGGCCACGCTGCTGCTCACCGAGTCGGAGCGCGAGGCGCTCGTCGGCGACTACCTGATCGAGGAGGAGACGATTCCTCCGATGGACTTCCTGCCGCGTGCGCCGGAGCAGCCGATCGACGGGCGGATCATCTCCGTCATCGACGGGATCTCGCTGATCGGGCAGTACCAGGTCGTCGTGATCAACCGCGGAGCGCGGGACGGCCTCGAGCCGGGCCACGTGCTGCGCGCGTTCCGCTCCGGCGACGTGATCGTGGACCGGGTCCGCGGACGCCGCCGTTTCGGGGAGAAAGTGAAGTTGCCGGACGAGCCGGCGGGTCTCATGATGACGTTCCGCACATTCGACCGCATCAGCTATGCGCTCGTCATGGAGGCCACCAGCGAGATCCGCGTGTTGGACGCGGTCCGCAACCCGTAGCCGCCCCCGCGTCCGCGCGGTGAGCGCGAGCCGCGGCCCCCATCGCCGCCGAAACCCGCGGGCGGCCGCCGGCCGCCCGTGCCGCGAGGCAACGCGCCCGAATCGCCGGCCGCCGCGGCGGCTTGGCGAATGACCCACGACGCCTGGCTCGCGGTCCTTTACGCCGCCCGCAGCCCCGAAAACTGGCTCGACCTCGTCGCGGCGGCCCCGAGCGCGGACGCGGTGCTCGCGCTCTCCGACCGCGCCCTCGCGGACGCCGGCATCGACGCCGAGGCGATTGCGCGGCTGCGGTGCCCCGATCCGGGGACGCTCGACGGCTGGCGCGGCTGGCTCGAGCAGCCCGGGCATGCGCTCGTCACGCTTGGCTCGCCGCGCTACCCGCGCCGGCTCGCGGAGATTCCGCAGCGCCCGCTCGCGCTCTGGATCCGCGGCGCGCGCCCGGAGCTGCTCGACGCCCCGCAGCTCGCGATCGTCGGCAGCCGCAGCCCCACGCGGGGCGGGTGCCTCACCGCGGAGGAGCTCGCGCGGTACCTCAGCGAGCGCGGGCTCACGATCACGAGCGGCCTCGCGTCCGGCATCGACGGCGCCGGGCACGAAGGCGCGCTGCACGGGCCGGGCGGCACGATCGCCGTGTTCGGTTGCGGCATCGACACGATCTTCCCTCGCGGGCATCGAGACCTCGCGGAGCGGATCGCGGCCTCGGGGCTGCTCGTCTCGGAGTACCCGCCGGGCGTGCCGCCGGCCGCCCATCGGTTCCCGAGGCGGAACCGAATCATCGCGGCGTTGTCTCTCGGAACTTTGGTCGTCGAAGCGAGCCGCCGCAGCGGATCGCTGATCACCGCGCGCTTCGCGCTCGACTTCGGGCGCGAGGTATTCGCGGTCCCGGGCTCCATCCACAACCCGCTTGCACGCGGCTGCCACTGGCTGCTCCGGCAGGGCGCGAAGCTGGTCGAGGAAGGCAAGGACGTGCTGGTAGAGCTTGCGCCGCAGCTCGAGCTCGAGTGGCCGGAGACGTCGGAAGAGACACCCAACGAGGCGCCGCCCGTGATCGATCCCGAGTATGCCAACCTGATGAATTGCTTGGGCTTTGACCCCGTCACGATCACCGATTTGGCAGCCCGCTCCGGATTGACGACGGCGGAGCTTTCCTCCATGCTCCTGCTGCTGGAACTCGAGGGGCTCGTTGAGGCGCTGCCCGGCGGCCGTTACTGCCGACTACCTGCGAGGAGCCGATGAAGGAAAGCGTTCTCGACGTGCTGATGTACCTTTTCGAGTCCTTCGCCGAGGGCGAGGGCGAGCCCGAGCCGAACCGCAACGAGCTGAAGGAGGAGCTCGTCCGCGCGGGCTTCGGGCACCGGGAAATCGAGCGCGCGCTCGACTGGCTCGACGGCTTGAACGCCGCGGACGTCCCGTCGGGCGATGCCCCGCGCTCCGCCGCCATCCGCATTTACGACCAGGTCGAGCTTGACCGGCTCGACACCGTCGCGAGAGGCTACCTCCTGCATCTCGAGCAGGTGGGAATCCTTGCGCCGGCGCAACGGGAACTTGCGATCGACCGCCTGCTGGCGCTCGACACGGATGAAATCGACATCGAGCAGATCAAATGGGTCGTCATGATGGTCTTGTTCAGCCAGCCCGGCCACGAGCAGGCCTACGCGCAAATGGAGGACCTCGTCTTCGCCGAGGGTCCGGGCTGGATCCACTGACCCCGCCTTCCCGACGTCTCGTCGGTTCAGCCTGTCCCGCGCCGCGGAGGCACGCTCCGCCCCGGCACCGTCGCGTCCATCGCGCGGGGAGCATGCGCCGCGCCTGACCCGAGCTTCGGATGCTCCGACCCGCGCACCCCATTCAGCCATGAGCAAGAACGTAGTCATCGTCGAATCGCCGGCGAAAGCGCGCACGATCGAGAAGTACCTCGGCAAGGATTTCGAGGTCCTCGCCTCGTACGGGCACGTGCGCGACCTGGTGCCGAAGGAAGGCGCGGTCGATCCCGACCGCGGCTTCGCGATGAAGTACCAGCTGATCGACAAGAACGAGAAGCACGTCGAGCGCATCGCGAAGGCGGTCAAGCGCGCGGACACCGTCTACCTCGCAACCGACCCGGACCGCGAAGGCGAGGCGATCTCGTGGCACGTCTACGAGGTGCTGAAGGACCGCAATCTCCTCGACTCCCGGGCCGTGCACCGCGTGGTCTTCCACGAGGTCACGAGGCGCGCGATCCAGGAGGCGATCGCGCATCCGCGCACGCTCTCGTCAGAGCTGATCAACGCGCAGCAGGCGCGCCGCGCGCTCGACTATCTCGTCGGCTTCAATCTTTCGCCGCTGCTCTGGAAGAAGGTGCGCCGCGGGCTCTCGGCCGGCCGCGTGCAGAGCCCGGCGCTGCGCCTGATCGTCGAGCGCGAGGACGAGATCGCGGCCTTCAAGCCTCAGGAATACTGGACGATCGAAGCCGTCACCGCGCAGGCCGATCAAGCCTTCACGGCGCGGCTCGCCGTCTTCGACGGGGCGAAGGTCGAGCAATTCACGTTCACGAACGAGAGCGTCACGCGCGACGCGGAGCGGCGGATCGAGGCCCGCGCGAACGGCGCGTTGACCGTCGCCGGCATCGAGAAGAAGCAGCGCCGCCGCAACCCGGCCGCGCCGTTCACGACGTCGACGCTCCAGCAGGAGGCTTCGCGCAAGCTCGGGTTCTCGGCCCAGAAGACGATGACGGTCGCGCAGCGCCTCTACGAAGGCATCGACGTCGGCGACGGGTCGGTGGGCCTGATCACCTACATGCGCACGGACTCGGTCACGATCGCGAACGAGGCGCTCGACGAGCTGCGGGCGGTCATCGCCGAGCGCTACGGCTGGGAGAACCTGCCGGACGAGCCGCGCCGCTACACGACGAAGGCGCGCAACGCGCAGGAAGCCCACGAGGCGATCCGCCCCACGTCGGCCGCGAGGGCGCCCGAGACCGTGCGGCGATTTCTCGACCATGATCAGTTTCGGCTGTACGAGCTGATCTGGAAGCGCACGGTCGCGTCGCAGATGAACGCGGCGGTCTACGACACCGTCGCCGTGGAGCTCGTGCCCGGCACGCCGCCCGCGAACGGCAGCCCGGCCGACATGCGCGCGGCGCGCGACGCGATCGTCTTTCGCGCCACGGGCTCTGTGCTCGTGAGCCCGGGCTTCATCGCGGTCTACCAGGAGGGGCGTGACGACTCCGGGCCCGAGGAGCAGGACAGCATCCTGCCGGCCGTCGCCGAGGGCGACCGGCTCACGCTCCGCGAGCTGATCAGCGAGCAGCATTTCACGGAGCCGCCCCCGCGGTACTCGGAGGCAACGCTCGTCAAGGCGCTCGAAGAGTTCGGGATCGGCCGCCCGTCGACGTACGCATCCATCATCTCGACGCTCCGCAATCGAGAATACGTCGAGATGGAGAACCGGCGCTTCGTGCCGACGGACGTCGGCCGCGTCGTGAACCGTTTCCTCACCGAGCATTTCGCCCAGTACGTCGACTACGAGTTCACGGCGCGGATGGAAGACTCGCTCGACGCGATCTCGCGCGGCGAGCGCGAGTGGGTGCCGCTGCTCGAGGAGTTTTGGGAGCCGTTCCACCGGCTGGTCGAGCACACGGAAAGCTCCGTGACGCGGGAGCAGGCCTCGCAGGCCCGCGTCCTCGGCACGGATCCGAAGAGCGGCCGCCCCGTCAGCGTCCGCATGGGCCGTTACGGCGCGTTCGTGCAGATCGGCACGAAGGACGACGAGGAGAAGCCCCTCTTTGCCGGCCTTCGGCCGGGCCAGAAGATGGACGACATCACGCTGGACGAGGCGCTCGAGCTCTTCAAGCTTCCGCGCGATCTCGGCGAGACGCCGGAGGGCGAGCCGGTCTCCGCGAACATCGGGCGCTTCGGACCGTACGTCCGTTACGGCGACAAGTTCGTCTCGATCCGCGGCGACGATCCGTACACGATCACGCTCGAGCGGGCGCTCGAGCTGATCGAGGAGAAGAAGCGCGCGGACGCGAACAGGATCATCAAGACGTTCGACGGCAGCGACATTCAGGTCCTGAACGGGCGGTACGGCCCGTACGTCACGAACGGGCAGAAGAACGCGAAGATTCCGAAGGACCGCGAGCCTTCGAGCCTATCGTTCGACGAATGCGAGGCGTTGCTCGCCGCGGCGCCGGAGCGGCGCGCGCGAGGGAAGAAGGTGACGAAGAAGGTCGCGAAGACGCCCGCGGCGAAAGACGGCGCGGACGGCGCTTCGGCTCCGCCGGTGAAGCGCGCGGCGAAGCGCAAGACCACGGGCAAGCGCGCCGGGAAAAAGAAGGCCGCGAAGGCCGGAAAGAAGGCCGCCGGTAAGAAGGCGAAGAAGACGCGGCGCTCGGCCCGGGCGGAAGACCTCCTCTAACATCGCCTCCCATTCACGGCGGCCCCGGCAAGCACCATGTACAGATGTTTGCGGGACCCGGCCGCGGATTTCCGCGTGAAGCGCGCCGCGCGATGCGTTCGCGCGGGCGGCGTCGTCGCCTATCCGACCGAGGCGGTGTACGGCATCGGCTGCCTGCCCGACGACGCCGAGGCCGTTCGCCGCGTGTTGCGGATCAAGCGCCGCTCCTGGCGCAAAGGCGTGCTGCTGGTCGGAGCGAACGTCGAGCAGCTCGCCCGCTACGCCGTGATCGACGCGAGCCCGCATCTGGAGGAGATCCTCGCGAGCTGGCCCGGGCCGCACACGTGGGTGCTCCCCGCGCGGCGGCGCACGCCCGCGTGGATCACCGGCGGGCGGCGCACGGTTGCCGTGCGGCTCACCGCGCACTCGATCTCGCGCGCGCTGTGCTGTCGCGCCGGCAGCGCGCTCGTCTCGACGAGCGCGAATCGGTCCGGCCGGCCGCCGTTGAGATCGGCGCTCGCGGTTCGACGGGCACTCGGCGCCGAGCTCGACGACGTTCTCGACGGGCCGCTCGGCGGCCTGTCGTCGCCGACGACGATCCGCGACGGCATGACCGGCCGCGTCCTGCGGCCGTAGCGGCGGCGGTGCCGCCCGCGGGCCAGCGCCCGGGCACGCGCCGGATGATTAGGACTTGCAACAGAGCTGTGGTAACGTCCGCGCGAGCGAAAAACTTCGATAACTAATAAAGTGCCGCGCGCGATCCGCCCGCTTACACGGGGTGTCTTGCGTCTCTCGCTTGCCGCCGTTTGCGCGACCGCCGTGCTCCTTCCGGCGGCAAGCGGCGCGGTGCGTCCGGCGACGCCGACCGGGCCTCTCTCGCTCGCGGCGCCGGTGCGGCCGGCGAAGGGCGCAAGCGCCGTCTATCTGGTGAAGCTGAAGCGGCCCGGCGCGGCCGCGTACAAGGGCGGCACGCCCGGGTACGCGGCCACGAAGCCCGCGCCGGGCGGCAAGCTCGACGCCACTTCCGCGGCCGTCGAAAGCTACGTGAAGCATCTCGAGCTGACGCACGACCGGCTCCTCGCGGACGTCGGCGCGGCGGCCGCGAAGATCTACAGCTTCCGTTACGCGATGAACGGCTTCGCCGCGCGCCTCACGCCCGATCAAGCGTCGCGTCTCGCGCAGCGCGACGAGGTCGAGCGTATCTGGCTCGACTCCGACCAGCGGCTGAACACGAACAACAGCGCCGTGTTCCTCGGCCTGCAAAACCCGGTCGGCGGGCTGCGCGCCGATCTCGGCCTGCTCGGCGAGGACGTGGTGATCGGCTTCATCGACAGCGGCATCACGCCCGGCCATCCGTCGCTGCTCGACGTCGAGGCGCACATGCCGCGCGCCTGCGAGAGCCGCTGGGCCCGGGCGTCGTGGCTCGGGCGCTGGCTGTGCCACTCGGTCCGGCACGATCCGCCGACGACGTCCGAGTACGGCCCGCCCGAAGGCTTTCACGGCATCTGCCAGGAAGGCGAAGGCTTTCCGGCAACGTCGTGCAACAACAAGATCGTCGGAGCCCGCTACTACATCGACGGCTTTCTCGCGCGCCACGAGCTCGACCCGAACGAGTTCCGCTCGCCGCGCGACGCGGACGGTCACGGCACGCATATCGCGACGGTCGCGGCCGGCAATCCGACTTCGGCGCGGCTCTTCGGCACGCGCATCGGCCGCGTCGCCGGCATCGCGCCTCGGGCACGGGTCGCGGTCTACAAGGCCTGCTGGCTGGAGCCCGGCGAGCAGCGCGCGACGTGCGCCACTTCCGATCTCGCCCGCGCGATCGACGACGCGGTCGCCGACGGCGTGGACATCATCAACTACTCGGTCGGCAGCCTCGAGACCGACCTCACGGCGCCCGACGACCTCGCGTTGCTGAACGCGTTCGACGCCGGCGTCCTGACGGTCGTCGCGGCCGGCAACGACGGTCCGGCGTACGGCACGATCGGCTCGCCGAGCAGCGCACCGTGGGTGCTGACGGTCGCGGCAGCGACGCAGACGGGAACCCGCTTCGACGAGGCGATCGAGATCACGTCTCCCGACGATCTCGAAGGACGGATCGCGATGCGCGAGGCGAGCTTCACGCCGCGGCTCGACCGAAACCGCGCGATCGAGGGCGCTCTCGTGCTCGTCGACGACGAGGTCGAGTCGAGCGCTGGCGGCGTGCCGGGCAGCACGCGCGACGCGTGCGAGCCGCTCGCGAACGCCGACGACCTCGCCGGCGAGATCGCGCTGATCGAGCGCGGCGGCTGCGACTTCGAGGTCAAGATCGCCCGCGCCGAGGACGCGGGCGCGGTCGGCGTGATCGTCTACAACACGACCGGTGCGCCGATCATGATGAACGGCAGCCGCGGGAGCGTCGACATCCCCGCCGTCATGATCGGCACGGCCGACGGGCAGCGGCTCGCGGACCGGCTCGTCGACGGCGACGAGATCGAGGTTCGGCTGATCGGCGGGCTGCTGATCGAAGGCAGCGAGATCGGCAACGAGATCGCCGACTTCTCGTCGCGGGGCCCGGCGCTGTCCGAGCCGGATTTCCTGAAGCCGGACGTGACGGCTCCGGGCGTCGACATTCTGGGCGGGCATACTCCGGACGTCGCGAACGGGCTGCGCGGGGAGCTCTTCCAGTACCTGTCGGGCACGTCGATGGCGGCGCCGGAAGCGGCCGGCGTTGCGGCACTGCTGAAAGAGGCGCACCCTGACTGGTCGCCGGCGATGATCAAGTCCGCGCTGACGACGACGGCGCGCACGGACGTCGTCCGGTCCGACGGCGAGACCGCGGCCGATCCGTTCGAGATGGGCGCCGGGCACGTGGAGCCGAACGCGGCCGTGGACCCGGGCCTCGTCTACGACAGCACGCTGCTCGACCACGCGGCATTCCTTTGCGGGCTCGAGCGGCCGCCTTTCCCGCCGGAGGACTGCGAGACGCTCGTGTCGGAGGGGTATTCGCTGTCGCCGCGCGAGCTGAACCTGCCGACCGTCGGCGTCTCGCGGCTGATCACGGGCGACGTCGTCACGCGGCGCGTCACGAACGTCGGGCCGCCGGGGACGTACCGCGCCGAGATCGACCCGCCGCTCGGGATCGACGTGGAGGTCGCGCCGCCGACGCTGACCCTCGGCACCGGTGATTCGGCGACCTTTGCGCTGACCTTCACCGGCCGCGGTGCCGAGCGCGATCTCTGGACGTTCGGCGCGCTTCGATGGACGGACGGCCTGCACACGGTGCGAAGCCCGATCGCCGTCATGCCGGTCACGCTGCGTGCTCCGGAGGAAGTGTCGCTCGTCGGCGGGGCCGGCTTCTTCGAGGTCCCGATCGCGTTCGGGTACACGGGCGAGTATGTCGCCGGCGTTCACGGGCTGCGCGCGCCGTTCGTCGAGCAGGGCTTCGTCGACGAGGACGAGACGAACCATTTCAGCTTCCGCTTCGCGCAGGGCGTCACCGCGCACTTGGTCGAAGTGCCCCCGGAGCAGCTCTACGCGCGCTTCGCGCTGTTCGACGAGCTGACGGACGGCGCCGACGATCTGGACCTTTATCTCTTCTACTGCCCGGGCAACCAGTGCGTTCAAGTCGGCGAGAGCGGCGGCTTCACGTCGGAGGAGGAGATCGACCTCGTGCTGCCCGACGCGGGGCTTTACACCGTGCTCGTCCACGGCTTCGAGACCGACCCCGTGGCCGGCGGGCCCGGTGCAAACTACACGCTGTTCGCCTGGTCCTTCGGGAAGGCCGACGTGGTCGGCAACCTCACCGTCTCGGCGCCGACGGCGGTCGTCGACGGCGACCGGGCGGTGCTCGGCGTCGAGTGGGGCGGTCTAGCGGCGGGCACTCGCTACCTCGGCGCGATCTCTCACACGACGCCTTCGGGGCCTTATTCGCTGACGATCCTCGACGTCCGTGCGCCCTGACCTCTGCGGGAAGCCGGCCGGGCGCCCGGGGCACGGGGCTCGATGCAGGCCGCGTAGCGAAAGCAATCGACGAGATGGTCGTTGACGAGACCGGTCGCCTGCATGTGCGAGTAGACGATCGTGGAGCCGACGAACTTGAAGCCGCGGCTCTTCAGATCACGGCTGAGCGCGTCGGACTCGGGCGTCGTGGCGGGCACGTCGCCCTGTCGGCGCCAGCGGTTCACGATCTGGCCGTCGACGAACCGGCGCGCGTACGCATCGAAGCTGCCGAACTCCTCGCGCACGTCGAGAAATCGGCGCGCATTCTCGACAGCGGCCTCGATCTTCGCACGGTTGCGCACGATGCCGGCGTCGGCGAGGAGGCGCTCCACGGAGCGGCGGTTGAAGCGCGCGACTCGCTCGGGATCGAAGCCCGCGAACGCCCGCCGGTAATGCTCGCGCTTCCGCAGGATCGTGCGCCAGCTCAAGCCGGCCTGCGCGGCCTCGAGGATCAGGAACTCGAAGTGGGTGCGGTCGTCGTGCGCCGGCACGCCCCATTCCCGATCGTGATAGTCGAGATATTCCGAATCGGAGCCCTCGCTCCACGCGCAGCGAACGATTTCGCTCATCGTCTTACCGTCCTCGTCTCGGCCGCCTCGGCCCGCGCTTCTCGCGAGCCGCTCGGCGCCTCGCAAAACACGCGGAGCCGCCGGGCCGAGAATGCTCCGGGAACCGGGCGCGCTTGGCAATACTGGGCGGGGCATGGAGAATCCCCGCCGGGAGAAGCCTCATGAATGCATCGCCGACGCCCGACCGCTACGCACTCGTGGGCTTTCCCGTCCACCACAGCCGCTCCCCGCTGATTCACGGGCTGTTCGCGCGGCAAACGGGGCAGAACCTTTCGTACGAGCTGATCGAGGCCGACCCGGCGAGCTTCGAGACTGCGGTCCGCGGCTTCGGCGCGGCCGGCGGGAAGGGGCTCAACGTGACCGTGCCGCACAAGGAGGCGGCGTTTCGCCTCGCGCAGCGGACCGGGCCCGAGGCGAAAGTGGCGGGCGCCGCGAACACGCTGACGTTCGACGGCGGGATTCGCGCGGACAATACCGACGGCGTCGGCTTCCTGCGCGATCTCACCGTGAATCTCGGCGCGGTGATCGAGAGTCGCCGCGTGCTCGTGCTCGGCGCCGGCGGAGCCGCGCGCGGGATCCTTCCGCCTCTCCTCGAGAGCCGGCCGCGCGAGCTCGTCGTCGCGAACCGCACGCTGGCACGCGCCGCGGAGCTCCGCGAAAGGTTCCAGGCGCTCGGCGAGCTCCGCATCGTGACCTTCGCCGAGCTCGCCGGCGCCGGCGCGTTCGATCTCGTCGTGAACGCGACGTCCGCGGGGCTGCGTGGCGAGACTCCGCCCTTCCCGGCCGAGATCGTCGGGCGCGAAACCTTTTGCTACGACCTCGCTTACGGCCGGGGCGATACGCCGTTCGTCGCGTGGGCGCGGCGCGCCGGCGCCGAGCGGGCGGTGCAGGGCCTCGGCATGCTCGTCGAGCAAGCCGCGGAATCCTTCCTCATCTGGCGCGGCGTGCGCCCGGAGACCGCGCCCGTGATCCGGCAGCTGTCGCGGGATCTCGGCACCTAAAACAAAGGTGTCCAGAAAATGGTTCAGACACCTTTTCCGCGAAAAAGGTGTCTGACACCATTTTTTAGATCAGCCCATCGCGGAAAAGGTGTCTGACACCATTTTTTTGAGGTCAGCGCATCGTCACGAGCTCTTCCGCGCTCGTCGGATGGATCGCGATCGTGTCGTCGAAGTCCGCCTTGCGGGCGCCCATCGTCATCGCGACCGCGAAACCCTGCGTCATCTCGTCGGCGCCGGGGCCGATCACGTGGCAGCCGACGATCCGCTCCTCCTCGCCGACGACGACGAGCTTCATCGCCGACAACGGCTTCGCTTCCGTGAGCGCGTGGAACATCGGCACGAACTCGGACACGTACGTGCGGACCGACTCGTCCGGGTAGCGCCGCAAGGCCTCCGCCTCCGACAGGCCGATCGTGCCGATCGGCGGGTGCGAGAAGATCACCGTCGGGATGATCTCGTAGCTCAGCCGCCGGTCCGGCTGTCCGCCGAACAGGCGATCCGCGAGCCGCCGTCCCGCGGCGATCGCGACGGGCGTCAGCTCCGGGCGGCCGGTCACGTCGCCGACCGCGTACACACCGTCGACGGCCGTGTTTTGAAAGTCGTCGACCGGGACATGCCCGAGGTCCGTCGGCTCGATGCCGGCCTGCGCGAGGTCGAGCGTCGCAATGTTCGGCGCTCGACCGATCGCCCAGATCAGCGTGTCGAGCCCGTCGTACCGCCGTCCGTCCTCGAGATCGAGCGTCAGCGGGCCGTCGCCGCGCACCGCGCGCGGCGCGGCGCCGGTCACGATCTCAATGCCCGAGGCTTCCATTTGGCGCATCAAATGGTCCGACAGCAGCGTGTCGAAGCTCCGAAGCACGCGGTCGAAGCGCACGAAGATCGTGACCTCGCTGCCGAGGGCACGCAGCACGCCGCCGAGCTCGACGGAGACGTAGCCGCTGCCGACGATCCCGACGCGCGCCGGTCTCGATTCGAGCTCGAAGAAGCCGTCGGACGTGATGCCGCGTTCGGCGCCGGGCAGGTCCGGCACTTGCGGATAGCCGCCGGTCGCGATCACGATGTGCGCGGCGGAATACCGCTCGCCCGTCTCGTCGGCGATCTCGTGAGGACCGACGAAGCGGCCGCGCTGCCTCACGAGCGTGACCTTTCGGCGCTCGAGGTTGCGCTGATAGATGCCGTTCAGGCGCGCGACGTACGCGTCGCGCCCCGTTTTGAGCTTCGCCCAGTCGTGTCCGGCTAACCGGACGTCGAAGCCGTAGTGCGGGGCGTTCGCGAGCGCGTGCCCGATCTCTGCGGCGTTCCACATGACTTTCTTCGGCACGCAGCCGACGTTGACGCACGTGCCGCCGAGCCGCCCGGGCTCGAAAAGCACGACCTTCGCGCCGTGGTCGGCCGCGCGCTGCGCGGTGGCGAGCCCGCCGCTGCCTCCGCCGAGCACGATCAGATCGAAAGACTTCACGGGTAACCTCTTGTGACCGCCGCGAGCTTGCGTCCCGAAGTCTATCCGACCGGCCTCCGTCGAGGGGACGTGCACCATGATGGTGCACCGGGAGCCGGTTCGAGGCCGACCTCGCAGCCGCCCCAAGGGGCGACGCCGGCTGCGGTCTGCTAGATTGGCGGCCCGAATCGAAGGAGCGTTCGACGACGATGACGGCACATCCGACCGAAACCGAACCGAATCCTCTGCTCACGGCCGACGGGCTGCCGCGGTTCGACCGCATCCGCCCGGAGCACGTGGAGCCGGCCGTGCGCGCGACGCTCGCCGAGCAGCGCGACGCCGTCCGGCGCGCGGAGGCGGCCGAGCGCCCCGACGTCGAGTGGCTCGCGGAGCTCGAGCGGATCCACGAGCGCGTCCAGCGGGTTTGGGGCCCGGTCTCGCACCTGAACGCCGTCGTCTCGACGCCCGCCCTGCGCGATGCGTACAACGCATGCCTGCCGCTCGTGACCGAGTTCAACACGGAAATCGGGCAGAACGAAGCGCTCTACCGGCGCTTCCTCGAGCTCGAAAAGGCGCTGCCGCAGGAGCTCGCCGTCGAGCGCGAGCTGGTCGCGCAGACGCTCCGTGACTTCCGGCTCGGCGGCGTCGCGCTTCCGGCGGACGAGAAGCAGCGCTTCCGCGAGATCATGCAGCGGCTCGCGGCCTGCCAGGCCAAGTTCGAGCAGAACCTGATGGACGCGACCGACGCGTTCGAGCATCACGAGACGCGCCGCGACGCGCTTGCCGGCGTGCCGGATGTCGTGCTCGACCGGGCGCGCGCCGCCGCGGCGGAGAAGGGCCTCGAAGGCTGGCTGCTGTCGCTCGACCCGCCGACGTATCTCGCGGTCATGAGCCACGCCGAGTCCGCGGCGCTCCGCGAGCGCTACTACGAAGCCTGGGTCACGCGCGCGTCGGACCGGGGGCCCTCCGCCGGGCGCTGGGACAACGGGCCGCTGATGGCCGAGATCCTCGCTCTCCGGCACGAGGAGGCGCGGCTGCTCGGTTTCCGCAGCTACGCCGAGCTCTCGCTCGCGACCAAGATGGCGAAGTCGCCGGACGAGGTCGTCGAGTTCCTGCGCGATCTCGCCGCGCGGAGCAAGCCTTATGCCGAGCGCGATCTCGAAGAGCTTTCCAAGCACGCGGGTCGCGCGCTCGAGCCGTGGGACGTCGCGTACTTCTCCGAGCAGCTGAAGCAGCAGCGCTTCCGGCTCTCCGAGGAGGAGCTTCGCGCCTACTTCCCGTTGCCGAAGGTGCTCGGCGGTCTGTTCGAGCTCGCCGAGACGCTCTTCGGGATCGTGATCGCGCCGGCGCCGGCAGCGGGCCTGTGGCACGCGAGCGCCGCGTCGTACGAGATCCGGGACCGCGGCGGCCGGCGGGTCGGCGCGCTTCTGACTGACCTTTTTGCCCGGCCGAACAAGCGCGGCGGCGCATGGATGGACACGGCTCTCGACCGCGTGCGTCTCCGCGGGCGCGCGCAGGACCCGGTGGCCTATCTCGTCTGCAACTTCAATCCTCCGGTCGGCGGCTCGCCGTCGCTGCTGACGCACGGCGACGTCGTCACGCTGTTCCACGAGTTCGGGCATGCGCTGCACCATCTCCTGACCGAGGTCGATTACCCGTCGCTCGCCGGCATCAACGGCGTCGCGTGGGACGCGGTGGAGCTGCCGAGCCAGTTCTTCGAGAACTACGCATGGCAGCCGGACGTGCTGAAGCGCATCTCCGCGCATCGCGAGACGGGCGCCCCGCTCCCGGACGACAAGATCGCGACACTGACGGCGTCGCGCAGCTTCATGGCAGGGCTCGCGATGGTGCGCCAGCTCGAGTTCGCGCTCTTCGACTTCGAGCTTCACCGCGGCGAGTCGCCGCCGGACCTCGAGCGAATCTACGCGTTGCTCGCCGACGTCCGGCGCGAAGTCGCCGTCGTCCGGGCGCCGGAATACAACCGCTTCCCGAGCACCTTCTCGCACGTCTTCGGCGGCGGCTACGCCGCCGGGTACTACAGCTACAAATGGGCCGAGGTGCTCGCCGCGGATGCGTTCGCGGCGTTTCGGGAGGAAGGCGTGCTGAACCGCGCGACGGCCGAGCGCTTTCGCCGTGAGATTCTGCGCGTCGGCGGCAGCCGGCCGGCGCTCGATGCGTTCGTCGCCTTCCGCGGGCGGCCCCCGGAGCTCGGTCCCCTTCTCGCGCAGTCCGGGATGGTCCCGAATCCGGCGCGGTGACGATCGCCGGCCGGGCCGGGCGACATCCTCCGCGTACGGCTCGCCGGGCCTCGGCTGGACTTCGCGGAGCCGGGCACGGCCAGGCCGACGATTCCGACTCGCTGCACGAGCCGGAAGCGCAGGTCCTCCGTGCACGATCGACGCCGAACCCGGCTATCGGAACGACCGTCCGAACATCGTCGTCGCATTTTTCGATGCGTTTTAGTGTTTATGTCACATCGACCGATGCGTAAAGCACGGATAATCTCGTACACTCGCGCGAACAGCCGGGGTGGGCCGGTCGATGTTGAACAGCGACGAGGCGCTGCAAGAGCGCCGTAACGACTACGACGTCACGAACACCGTGAACGTCAGCTCGCCGCGCCGGGTGAGGGCGGCCGTCCTCGATCTGTTCGCGTCGCTTTACCCCTCGAGCTCGTTCGACGGCGTGTGGCTCGCGTTCCACGATTTCGAGCGTTACTACGGCGGCTTCGACCCCGAGTACCACGCGATCGACACGAGCTATCACGACATGCAGCACAGCCTGGACGTGACCCTTGCGCTCGTCCGGCTGATCGCCGGCTTCGAAGCCACCGTTCCTGAGCGTTCCCGCCTCGGGCCCGAGCGCGCCACGTTCGCGCTCGTCGCGTCGCTCTTTCACGACTCGGGTTACCTTCGTCATCGAGTCCGCGACGTCGATGTGGCCAACGGCGCGGAGTTCACCCGCACGCACGTCACGCGCAGCGGGCTGTTCCTCGAGCGCTATCTCGAGCGGGTGGGGCTCGAGCGCTTCACTCCGGTGGTTTCGCGCGTCGTGCACTTCACCGGCTACGAGATCGCGCTCGACAAGATCGAGCTCGACGACCCGAAGGACGTCGCGGTGGGTCATCTGCTCGGCACGGCCGACCTCGTCGCGCAGCTGGCGGACCGGTGCTACCTCGAGAAGTGCCGCGACCGGCTCTACCCGGAGTTCGTGCTCGGCGGCATCGCGCTGGAGTCCACGCGGAACGGCGTGCGCTATCGGTCGGGCCGCGATCTGCTCGAGCAGACGCTCGGCTTCTATCGAAGCTCGGTGCATCTGCGCCTCGAGCGCGGCTTCAACGGCGCCTATCGATACTTCGAGCCGTTCTTCGGCGGCGAGCAGAATCCTTACGTGATGTTCATCCGCAAGAACATCACGTTCCTGCTGCGGGTGCGCGAGCGCGGCGAATGGCACAAGCTGCGGCGGCGGCCCCCGTGCGTGATTCCCGACCCTTACGGCGAAGCGCGGCTGATGGCGCTCGCGTTGAAGCGCCTGCGCGAGCGCACCGAGGCTGAGCGGGCGAGGCGGCGAATCCGCGAACGGCACGTGCCGGTCGTCGGCGGCTGAGCCGCGGCTCTTCGAGCAGAGCGGCCTGGGCGGCGAGCGCCGCTCGTCTTCCTGCACACCTTCGTCCTCCGCGTCGCACCGCGGCATGCGAACGTGTATCGTGATCCGACGAATCGACTCGGATCACAGAGACGCGCATGAGCACCAGGATGCCGGCGCTCTTCATCGGTCACGGCAGCCCGATGAACACCCTCGAGCGCAACGGCTTCACGGAAGCGTGGCGAACTTTCGGGCAAGAGCTGCCGCGGCCGAAAGCGCTGCTCGTGGTGTCGGCTCACTGGTTCTTCGGCGCCACCGCGGTCACGGCGATGCCCCGGCCGCGGACGATCCACGACTTCTATGGCTTCCCGCCCGAGCTCTTCGCGTTTCAGTATCCGGCGCCGGGCTCGCCGGAGCTTGCGCAAGAGGTCGTCGAGATCGTGAAGCCCCATTGGGTCGGTCTCGACCACGACCAGTGGGGGCTCGATCACGGGACATGGAGTGTGCTCGCGCACGTCTATCCGAATGCGGACGTACCGGTGGTTCAGCTTTCGATCAATGCGCTCCGTCCTCTCGAATATCATCTCGAGCTTGCCGCGCGGCTCGCCCCTCTGCGCGATCGCGGCGTGTTGATCCTCGGCAGCGGCAATGTCGTGCACAATCTGCGGCGCGTGCTGTGGGACCGGCCGGACTTCGCGTTCGACTGGGCGGAGCGCTTCGACGATGCGGTCCTCGAGCAGCTCGCGCGCGCCCCCGGCGACATACTGAAGCTGACCCGGCATCCGGACTATCCCCTCGCCGTGCCGACTCCGGATCACTTCATCCCGTTGCTCTACATCGCGGCGCTCGCCGCGGAAGAAGGCGTTGGCGCCGAAGCGCTCGTCCGGGGTTACAGCCTCGGCGCGGTCTCGATGACGTGCTACGGCGTAGGAGTCGAGCGTGACCGCCCCGAAGATGGGGCCGGCGCAGCCGAGCTGCCGCAGGAGGTTCCGCCGGATCAGACGAACATGTAGTCGGGACGTGATCCCAGCGGAGGTGCCCCGTAACGCCGGACCTTCTTCAGGCCCGCGCCTCCTCCGGGGCCCGCGCGGAAGTCCAAAGCAGGACGACGAGCACGATCTGAAGCAGGTCGCCGAACGGGATGACGGCTCGAAACATCGGCGACGACACGAAGGAAACGGCGCTCAGCGCGGTAGCGGCGAGCAGGACGGCGATCAGCGCGAGGCGCGCCCAGCGTCTCCCGGCCCAGACCTTGAGGCCGAGCCAAACATAAGCGCCGACGAATACGAGATGAAAGGCGGCGGCCGCCCCCGTCGCCACCCACGTCGCGATGCGCAGGTTCTCGGGAGAGAGCTCCGGGTTCGCCGCCTTGATCGACGCCGCGAGATCCGCAGATCGCAGCGCCATGACGACGGGCACGACGAGGTGCAGGACGACGAGCGCAGCGAGGCCCCACATCGTCCATACGATCCGGCGCGACCGCACACGCGCCGAGCGCGAGGCGAGTGGGGTACCGCCGCTTTCGGAGTTCGTCATACGCAAGACTTTCACTCGCCCGCTTCGCTCCATCGAGCCTTGGGCAAAACTCTAGTCTAGCGATGGCCGTCGAACGGAAACAACCAAGCGCCGGCGTTCCTTTGGCGGACTACGCGAGATCGCCCACCGGCACGCCTCTGAAACCGCCGAACAATGGAAGCTGTTGCGCGGGCGGAAGACCACGGCGCCCCCGGCCACTCGATCCGCGCCGACGGCGTTGCACGCAAACTCGAGATTCACGGGGTCGGCGCAGATGGAAGCTCCGTACATTTGCTTCGAACAGCTCGATTCGGGCTCGACGTCGAACAGAAAGGCCACGTCGCGAATCCGACCACGCCAATAGAACAGGCTTCGCTGCGCCGTGCTCGCCGCTCGCGCCAGAGCAACTGCGTGGACACAAACGTTCTCCCGTGCGCCTCACGCGCGTGTTCACGATCGAAATCGAGACCTGAAAGAATCTATCGGCGGCTTGCGTACTCGACCAGAAGCTTTCTCCGCCACGCCTCTGACAGTGCTTGCGGGGAGAATCCATACGCCAGCGGCTGTTTCAGCGCCTCCGCCAGCCGGACAGCCTTGAATTGCGCGATCACCGGAATGTAGCGTTCTGTCGAAACGCCGCGGCGGATTGCTAACACCGCCATGTCGTTGCTTCGTTCACAATAGATGCACCACTCGCACACCTCTGATGAACAGCCGGTGTAGATTGTGTAGGTCTTTTCGCGGTTTGTAAGGATTGTCACCGGGCCATTCGACCCCATGGTCTGCCGTAAAACCCTATAGCCATTCGATAGGAGGTTCGCCTGAAATTCCCGAGCCGTCAGATTTGTCGCGAAGTTGGCATAGCGAGAGCCTGCTGCAGTTGCGCTTACTACTTCAGTGAACGCGCCAACTTCCCTTGCGGCAGCGGCGCCTTCGGCGAGCTCGTCGTCGAGGATTGGCAGGCCGCGAAGCTGCTCAAGCCCTCTGCGATCAAGCCTGTGGTCGCCACGCTCGAGCAAACGCTCGTCATCAAAACCCTCGGACGGCTCTCCGCCGCCGATCAGCAGCGCTTGCGCGAGACGATCGCGACGCTCTTCGGATAACGCCGGACCGCCCGAACCGGCCGCATTTTGCGACCGGTTCCAAGACCGGGTTACTAGCCGCCCGAATACTTTCGGCCCAATGCTGACCGGGTCCGATGGCTTGCAGCGATCACGAGGCTAATCGTCTTCGAGCGTTGCCCTTAGAGATGTGCAGTAATACATTCCAGAGCGCGAAGTATGATGGTCCAGACGCGGCTGAGATACGAAGCGTCTTTCCGGACTCCAATTCGACATTGAGCTCGTTGAGCTGATCCTTGCTCTTCTTGGTAAATTCGCGTGGTTTGACACTGACGATATCTCGCACGGCTGCGACATCCGGCAAGCAAAACAGCCGACGAGTCGTGAGCACGATCGGAGCGCCGAGCGGAGACTTGGCCAGCACAACGGGAAGCTCTCCAGATTGGAGATTGATGCTGCGAAGAGCTTCGGTTCTGCTCTCGTCATCCCAGTCTTCCCACATGCGGATCCTGGTATCTGAGCCACCCTTCCGCGAGAAAATCGAAGTCCATGTCGACTTAATGCTCGCGTCGCCACTCATCGCTACAAGCCTCCTGTCAGGATTATGGTATCGGCGTTGGTCCGTTCGATCTGCAGTCACTCGGGCAACGGGCCGACAACGATCCTGGACGAAGACGGCCGCGACCTTCCGAGCAGCATCCGAGCGCGTTTGCCGGCGCTCCGCCGGACCGAACCGCCGGGCGTCGAGGACGCCATGCAGACATACCAGCTCGCCGCTTCCGCGACGCTCTTCGAGCTCGACGCGCTGCTGCGCGACGCGGCTTCGATCCGCACACCGTCCGGACGACTGCTGTTGCACGCATTGCTGACGCGCTACGCCGAGCTCGACATCGACGCCGCGCTGCGCGCCGTTCGTGAGCTCGACGTCGAACGCGCAGTGCTCGTCTCTTTTTATACGGAGTGGATTCGCCCCGAGACCGATGCCGTGCTCGCCGCGCTGCGTGAGATCGAAGACCGCGGCGACGGCCGGAGCGTCGCGACGGCGCTCCTCCACACGATCGAAGGCGACGAGCGCATCGCAAGGCGCATCCTGGCTGCCCTGCCGGTGGCGGATCGGAAATGGGTACGCGCCGATGCGATCCTCGCGTCGGCTCCGGCCGATCCGGCCGCGGCGCTCGAGGATGCACTGGCATTCGAAGCGGAGGACGTGCGCTTCCGGCTCGTGCAACAAGTCGGAATCGTCTGGGCGGAAGCGGATCCGGCCGGGGCGTTGTCGGCGTCGGCTTCGATCCGCGATCGCAACTTGAGGTCGGCCTACGAAGGGGTCGTGCTGTCGACCTGGATGAGAACCGACGGCGAGGCAATGTTGCAGTATGTCGCGACCTTCGATGCCTTATCGCAGGAGCGGCTCATGAGCTCGGTCGACATGTTCGGCCGCCCCTTCGACGCAATCTCGCCTTTGCGCCTCATCGAGTTGGCGGACGGTCTCGCGCACGAACCCGCCGAGCGGGTACGGCGCGTGGCCCTGAGGCGCCTCGCCGCCGACGATCCCCTTCGAGCGATCGAGATGGTCGAGCGCCGGGCGACGAGCAACGCGCAGCGCCGGGATCTATACGCGGCCATCGCGGAAGGCTACGCGCGGCTCCATCCGGATGAGGCATTCGATTGGGCGAGACGCACGGGCGACGCGCCGGTGATCCATGCGGCCCTGGCGGGCGTCGCACAAATCGATCCGGAGCGCGCGGTGGATCTCGCGCTGTCCCTGGGTGCAGAGGTGCAGTACTTCGCGTTCGATGCGGTTTTCCAGCACGCCGCGAACAGCACCGACGCGGCATCTCTCGCGCAGCGTGTATTCGATTTGAACGACGGCGAGCTCAGAAACCATGCCATGCAGGCGCTCGCGGACGCCTGGACCCGAGCCGACCCTTCGGGCGCGATCGCGTGGTTGACGTCGCAAAAGGATCGCATCGATCCGCAGCTGTTCGCGCAGATCGCTCCTCACGTGGCGGACCTGGACCTCGCCCTCGCGCTCGCCTATACGGACCGCGTTCCGGAGGAGTCGATCGCTCAGTGGACGCACGCCGTGATCAGTCGCTATGCGCACACGGATCCCGATGGAGCTCTGCAGTGGATTCTGGGGCGGCGCGGCCGGCCCGGCTACGAGGCCGCAGTCGTTGCGCTCGTCGAGTACGCTGCAACATACGACCTGACGGCCGCCACGCGCCTGGTCGCCGAG
This sequence comes from Gammaproteobacteria bacterium, assembly GCA_036381015.1. Lineage (NCBI taxonomy): Bacteria > Pseudomonadati > Pseudomonadota > Gammaproteobacteria > Gammaproteobacteria bacterium. Next base: position 30,636 of record DASVDR010000008.1, on the reverse strand, counting down.
CTCGACGCCGCCTCCGAGTACGCCTCCCGCGCCGTGGGCGGGTTGGCGTTCGCATGGATTCAGGAGGGATTCGAGGCCGCCGCCGGCTGGGTCGGCACGTTTCAGGATCCGAAGCTCAAGGGCGTCGCAGCGGAGGCGGTGGTCTCCGAGTGGGTGCGGCGGGACGCCGTTGCGGCGCGAAGCTGGGCGCTCGGCCTACCTCCTGGCGAAGCTCGGGACAAAGCTCTCGGCAGATTGTGGTGGTTCGAATCGGCCGGGAGGACCTTCGATCACTCGTTGCTCGAGGCGTTCGCCTCCGACAAGGCTCGCGACGACGCGATCCTGGCAAGTCTGAACAACGTGCTGGTGCGTGACGAGGAGGCGGCGCGAGAGCTCGTCGAGAGGTTCATGACCGATTCAACAGCGATTGCGCGCGCGGAGCTGCTGATCGAGGCCCACGCTCGTTCGAGCCCGTCAGGCACGCTTCCGATTATCCTTCAATGAATGCGCTTCCGCTCGAGTCATCGCGATCGAGACGAGCGCGAGGGCAGATAACTGTGCTATTCATGGCGCAGCGCGTCCATTGGCGCGAGATTCGAGGCGCGACGCGCCGGCAGGTAGCCCGTGCCGAGCACGACGGCCGCAAGCACCGGCAGCGGCCGAAGCAGGATCTCGTGAAAAACCGAGAACACCGCAGTCGACGCGCCGATGCCGATCGCGAGCATCAGAATCACGATAGCCGAAAGGCCCGGGCGCAGCCTGATCTGGCGCAGCGCGTGGACGACGGAGGTCATAGCGACGGATTTCCTCCCGATGCCGCCTGACGATTCCGAGCGGGCGGGCGAGCCGACCGACGGGACTTCGCCGAAATGGCCGTCCGTTCACGCAACGGACGTGCCAACGCAGGCGAACCGCTTAAGCCGTTGATGTAGCTGAAAGGGATCAAACGACGGGAGTGTTGCACTCGGCGCGGCCGTCCCGCAATCGCCGTTAGCGTCCCGATACCGGGATCGGCCGAGGGGCGCGTCAACTCCACTCGTTGGCGTTCTTCGGCCAACCCGGCCGCTGGACGCGGACTACGCAGAATCGTTGCCCGGTCGGTGCCTGCATCACGACCCAACGCTCCAGGCGGTTCACGACGCGAGCGCCGAGCTTCTCCAGGCGGGCCACCTCGGCCGGGATGTCGTCGGTCTCGATGTCGATGTGAACCCGGCTCTCGTGCTCTACGCGTTGAATTTGCACGATGGGCTCGTTTGGCGGCGTCTCCAGCATACGGTAGTTGTCGCGCGTGCCGGGATGGTCGGGATCCACCGGGCGCCCGAGCGCGTCGGCCCAGAAACGGGCGCCCGCGTCGATGTCGGGCGTGTTGCAGTCGATGAGAATTGCACACAGTCGGGAGCGATGCATGATCACCTCGGAGTCGTGGCGCATGGCGGCCACGCGCGTTCTCGCTATTGTACGCCACGCGCTTCGACCGCCAGGTTAGAGCCAGCCGGCGGGTCGCCCACCGGTCACTCGCGCCGGAGTCCGATACCGCCGTCGCATCCATCTTCCGAGACATCAGAACCTTTCGGCCGGGTGGCGACCGAGCAAGCCGGGTCGCGCGCGAGCGCAACTCGGAAGGCCGTCGGACGGGCTCCTATCTGTGAGGAGGCACGCGCACCATGGTCTCGAGCAGCCGCTCGAGCGCTTTCGCCGGATCGCTGCAACGTCCGGTGTGCACCGGCGAGACTTGTATGATCGTGCTGCGCGGCGCGACCAGCCAGTGAAAGCGCTCGCGCGGCGACAGACGGCCGATCGCACCGGCCGCGTCGCCGCCTTTGCAGATGACCGGGATCGCGTCGAGGTGACGCTTGACCGTCTCGAGATCGATCGTGGGATCGAGTGCGAGAACCCGGTCTTCGTCGAGCTCGATCAGCGCATCGAGGTAATCGAGGCTCGGACACGACAGGATGACGCCGGCGTTGACGAACTCGGCGCGCTCGACTTTCGGCACGACGCGGATCACCGCATAGTCATAGGTGTGAGCGTGCACGAATGGCCTCTTCGAGGAAAACGTGCCGGGCCGTCAGCCGGCTCGAAAGATACTGAACATAGATTTGCCGCATCGCGTCCGGTGCGATCTCACCGGTAAGGAGCCAGACCTCGGGTATCACCGCTACGATGCGGCGGATCGTCTCGTCATCGAGATGCGCCGCGAGCTCGGCATTCGTATCGGGCAGCGCGCTCGCGAACGGCAGCATCACATGATCCCTGATCCTCGTGAACGGCGTGCGGCTGTGCGCAATCGGGTCCCCGGCCGAATCGTGATGAAAGTACAGCGCCGAGCCGTGGTCTATCAGCCAAAGCCGGTCGTGCCACGTGAGGATGTTCGTGTTGCGCGGGGTTCGATCGACATTCGTCACGTAGGCGTCGAACCACACGATCGCCGATGCGAGCTCGGCCGACGGCCGGTCGGACACCGGGTCGAAAGCGACGGCGCCGGGCAGATAATCGAGCGCGACGTTGAGGCCGGCGCTCGCCTTAATCAGATCCTGGATCTCCGGATCCGGCTCGGTGCGGGCGAGGTCGCCGTCGAGCTCGACGAACACGATCTCCGGCACGGCAAGGCCCAACGCGCGGCCGATCTCGCCGGCCACGAGCTCGGCGATCAGCGCCTTCGGCCCTTGGCCCGCGCCGCGGAACTTCAGCACGTACATGCCGTCGTCGTCCGCCTCGACGATCGCAGGCAGCGAGCCGCCCTCGCGCAGCGGCGTCACGTACCGGGTTGCCGTAACCGTCCTGATCATCGGGCGCCTTTCGTCTGCCGCCCGCCATGATACGGCACGAGGAGGCGACAGGAGCGCCGTGGAAGCTCCGGGACGATGGCTTGAGCCGTCCACCGTTTTGACGGCCTATATCCGGCGTATAGTATCTGGCTATGGCAGATATCGACACGCGCGCGTTCGACCGCGAACTGAAGAAGGGCTCCGCCGAGCTGCTGATCCTCTCGCTGCTCGAGGCGCGGCCACGCCACGGCTACGAGCTCAGCAAGCTGATTCACATCCGCTCCGGCGGGCTCATCACGTTCCACATCGATTCGCTGTATCCGCTGCTGTATCGGCTCGAGGAACGCGGTTGGATCAAAGGAACGTGGGTCGAGAAGCCCGGCGAGCGGCGGCGCCGCTTCTACAAGGTGACGGCGCAGGGCCGCCGCGTGCTCGCCGCGCAAATCAAGACCTGGGAGACGTTCGTCGAGGCCGTACGGAGGATCACGAGAGCCGAGCATGCATGACTGGCAGAGCGAAGGCCGCGCGCGGCTCAAGCCGCTCGATTTGAAGCCGGAGCGCGAGGCCGACATCGTCGACGAGATCGCGCGCTGGCACGGCGAGCTTCATGGAGGAGGTTCGGCACGCCGTTTGGTCGGTGAATGCGAGTCTTCCCGTCACGCACGTGCGCACGATGGCCGACCTGTACTCGGGCTCGCTCGAGCGCACCTCGTTCGTGCTGGTGCTGCTCGCGATCGCCGGCGGCATGGCATTGGTGCTCGGGATCGTCTGGATCTACGGTGTCGTCGCCTACGTCGTCGCGCAGCGAGCACGCGAAATCGGAATTCGCTCGGCCCTCGGCGCCGAGCCCAAGCAGCTCGCGGGAATGTTCGTGTTTCAGGGGCTCGCGTTGAGTGCCGGAGGTGCCGTCGCGGGCCTCGTCGCGGCCGGCGTGCTGGCACGGTTGATGACGTCGTTGTTGTTCGGCGTCGGGCCGCTGGACCCTGTCGCCTACGTCGCGGCGCTCGCAGCCACGATCGCGGCGGCGGCGCGGGGGCCCCCTATTGCGGCCGTTCCCGCCGCACCGGTACACCCTTCTTCCAGACCTGCACGATGTTTCGCGTGTCCGTGATGTCCTCGGTCGGATCGCCTTCGACCAAGAGCAAGTCGGCGCGCATTCCCGGCGCGATCGATCCGCGATCGCTCAATCGAAAGGCACTGGCCGGCGCGGAGGTCGCCGCGGTCAGCGCATCGATCGGCGACAGCCCGTACTCGACCATTGAAGCCATCTCGACATGGACGGACGCGCCGTATGCGGTGCCGGGAACCGCGGCATCGGTGCCGGTCAACATCGGCACCTCTGCGTCGGCCAGCTGCCGGAGAGTCGCCTCGATCGACGCGCAGGACTGAGCGCCCGGAAACGACGCCCCGGCGGCGGCCCTCCACTGGGGCGCTATGAGCGAGGCGAGACGTTGATCTTGGACCATGGCCGGACCGTCGGATCTGCCGCAGCGCAGATGCAGCACCGTGATTGTCGGAATGACGAAAACCTCGTGTCGGGCCGCGAAGCTCCCGAAATCGGCCGGCGCACGAGCGCCGTTGAAGAGATGCGCGAGGCCGTCGACCCCGGCCTCGATCGCCTCCCTTGCCTGAGTCTCCGTGGCGATATGCGCAATCGCCATCATGCCGCGTCGATGCGCCGCCTCAACGACCGCCTCCAGCGTCGCCCGGTCGATCATCGGACGTGACTGATCGCCGTCGCGCAGATCGTCGTAGATGATCTTGATGAAATCCGATCCCTCCGCGATCCGGGCGTCGACGAACGCCTGCGCCTCCTCGGGCGCCTCGATCGTCTCGAAACGCGTCGGCATCATTTGCGACGGGTGACCGCCCGGCGCGGTGGCTCCGGTGCCCGCGGTCAGCACCGCGGCATACCTGGGGTCGTCCACGGACTCGAGCTGCTTGATCTTTTCGAGCGACTCGCCCGCGCTGAACATGTCGATCACCGTGGTGACGCCGAAAGCCGCGCTCTGCGCGAGCGCGGCCGCCGGGTCGAACCCTGGGACGTGGACGTGCGCGTCGAACAGCCCCGGAAGGAGCGTCCGTCCGTTCCCGTCGACCACATCCAGCCCGCGGTCATCGAGCTCCGGGCCTCCGATGCGAGCGATCTCCCCGTCGATGACGACGACGCTCCGATGCTCGATCACCCGCGCACCGTCGAAGAGCCGGACGTCGCGAATCACGAAGGAGTCGGCCGGCTCGTCCTGAGCCGAGGCGACACGTACGAATGCGGCGGCGGCCAACAGCAGGGCCGGCCCCAGAGGGGAAAGGCGCATCAACAATCTCCGATCAAGCAAATTCTGCGGATTCGCAAATACTATCAAGTGATCGCGGTCGGCGAGATTTCCTCCATTCGCCTTATCTCAAGATTGGCAAGGTTTGACGCCCTGTTGCGTCCTAGCACGGCTTGCGGTCGAACGATGGGCACTTCGGCGCCTCGCTGCTGCTTCTTGCGCGTCCGCGAAACCCGATGCCGCTTCGAGCTGGTGGAGGACGCGTACAACCCTTCAGTACGCCGGCCCGGATTGCTATACTTTAAAACGTACGTAGTAGGCTCTTTCGGGTGTTTTAAGTCGCCGTGTCGAAAGCCAACGCCGTCTTCAAGGCGCCTCCCTTCGAGGTCGAGGCGCGTCTCAAGCGTCTCGGTGCGAATCTGCGCACGGCACGTCTCGTGCGCAATCTCTCGATGGACGAGGTAGCCGCAAAGCTCGGTGTCGGCCGCCGCGCGGTCGCGGCGGCGGAGGCCGGCAAGCCTGGCACTGCGATTGGAGTCTATCTCGGGCTGCTCTGGGTGTACGGGCTGCTTTCGCAAATCGATGACCTCGCGGATCCGGCTCGAGATCCAGAGGCAATGCGGGCGCTGAGCACTCGCCAGCGGGCCTACCCTACCGGCCGCGACGCCCTTGACGATGACTTCTGAGTGCTACGTTTACGTGATGCTGCCGGGCTCACATGAATTTGTGACCGCCGGCCGGTTTGTCCACGACGTGAACCGTAGCGGCGTGGCCCGAGGGCGCTTCGTATACGGTCGGCGGTATCTCGAGCGACCAGACGCGGTACCGATCGATCCCATCGAGCTTCCCCTCATCGCCGGCACGTTCGAGACCACACGGCTCAACGGGATCTTTGGCGCGCTCCGCGACGCGGGTCCTGATTACTGGGGCCGACGGGTCATCGAGAAACATGTGGGCTTCGCTCAGCCAGGCGAGCTCGACTATCTGCTCCAGTCCCCTGATGATCGGGCCGGCGCCCTTGGATTCGGCCTGCACGTCGAGCCGCCCGCCCCGCTTCGAGCGTTCAATCGCACGGTCGATCTGCCGCGCCTTCAGGCGCTCGCCGATCAGTTGATCGCCGACGGCGGTGTGTTTGCCGATGCGCAACATGCCGAGCTCGCTCAGGTCGAAGAGCTGCTCCTGCTCGGGACGTCCATGGGCGGAGCGCGGCCGAAGGTGGTGGTCGAGGACGACGGCTTGCTTTGGGTTGCGAAGTTCAATCGCACGGATGACCAGTGGAACTACGCGCGTGTCGAACGCGCGATGCTCGAGCTCGCACGGGAGTGCGGCATCCACTCCGCGGAGGCGCACGTCGTCGACATCGGCGGCCGCGACGTGCTGCTCGTCAGGCGCTTCGATCGGGAACCGACGCCGAGCGGCTTCACCCGCGCGCGGATGCTGAGCGCGCTCACGCTCCTTCGGACCGGAGACTCACACCGCGACCGTGACCGCTGGTCCTATCCGCTTCTCGTTGAAGAGCTTCGACGGGTGAGTACGAAGCCTCGCGAGGACGCCCGCGAGCTCTTCAGGCGCATGGTGTTCAACGCGCTGATCTCGAACACCGACGATCATCCGCGGAATCACGCAGTCCTCGCCCCTGGGCGTGAGTGGCGGCTATCCCCTGCCTACGATTTGACGCCGTTCCCGGCTGTCAGCACCGAGCGTCGAGATCTTGCCTTGACGATCGGCGACGCGGGCCGCTATGCCAACGCCGAGAATCTGCTGTCGCAGTGCGCGCGCTTCATGCTCGATCGGAGCGAGGCGGCAACGATAATCGATGACCTCGAGAACCACGTTCGCAATCGCTGGTACACAATCGCGCGGCGAGAAGGCGTGAGCGAGGCGGATTGCAGGACGATTGCGCCAGCGTTCGTCTACCCAGGATTCCGATTGCCGATCGAACCGGTCTGAACGAACCCGGGCCGTTCGCGGCTGGGCGCTCGAGCGGTTTGTGATAGATTCGCCGATGAGCGGCGCTCATACCCTCCCCAACTTGATGGCCGTGAAACCCCAGGAGAACTGAACGTGAACGGAAACCTTCGCCTTGCGGCCTTCGCCGTTACCATCGCTATCTCTTTCTCCGCGCTCGCTTTCGACAATGTCTATGTGCCGGCCGATCAAGTCCCCTATTCCTACGAGGCACCGGGACAGCCGCAGCAACTCGGTCCGCTTTGGGGCGTCCGGGCGGAAGGGCCTGCCGGTACGTTGCTCAAGGTCCCGGCCGGCTTTCGAGCGCCGATCCACGCTCATACCGCGGACTATCGCGGCGTCGTCATCGAGGGGCGCTGGACACATTGGGTCCCCGAAACCGGCGAGGGAGAAGGGATCGAGCTTCCCCCCGGCTCGTACTGGACGCAGAAGGCCGACCAAATGCACGGCGATGCCTGCGTGTCGGACATCGACTGCGTGATCCTGCTGATCAACGAAGATCCCTACGTCACCTACTTGCCGGAATAGACGTCGGGCTGCGCATCACGGCCATTATCCGACCGTCGCCCTCCGAGCGGATTAGCACCGAGCGGAGACGTGGCCGCTACCGGCGTCGGCCACGCCTCCACTCGGCAGCGTGATGTACCGCCGCGCCGCTATCGGTTCACGGTCGCCATGCCGGCTTCCGGGTAACGGGTGCCGGCCGCCGCCCCCGGCGGCAGGATCTCGTCAAGGCGACGCAACTCGTCGTCGCTGAGCGAGAGGTCGGCGGCGCGCACGTTTTCCTCGAGGCGCTCGATGCTGCGCGTGCCCGGTATCGGCACGATGCGCTCGTCTCGGGCGAGCACCCAGGCCAGCGCGAGCTGTGCCGCCGTGCAACCCTTGTCTTTCGCGAGGTCATGCACGGCGTCGACGAGCGCAAGGTTGCGACGGAAATTTTCGCCTTGGAAGCGCGGGTTATGGCGGCGCCAGTCGTCGGGTGCGAGGTCGTCGATGCTGCGGATCGCTCCCGTGAGGAAGCCGCGGCCGAGCGGACTGTAGGCGACGAAGCCGATGCCGAGCTCCGCGCACAGCGGCAGCAGCTCGTCCTCCGGATCGCGGCTCCACAGCGAATACTCCGTCTGGAGCGCAGCGATGGGATGGACCGCGTGTGCGCGACGGATCGTCTCCGGCGCCGCCTCGGACAGGCCGAGGTGGCGCACCTTGCCTTCGCGCACGAGATCGGCCATCGCGCCCACTGTGTCCTCGATCGGCGTTTGCGGATCGACGCGATGCTGGTAGTAGAGATCGATCACGTCTATGCCGAGGCGCTTCAGGCTCGCGTCACAGGCCTGCTTCACGTACTCGGGCCTGCCGTTGATCCCGAGCATCGTCCCATCCGGCGCGCGCACGTTGCCGAACTTCGTCGCGACGACGACGGCGTCCCGCCGATCCTGGATCGCGCGACCGACGAGCTCTTCGTTGCGGCCGACGCCGTACATGTCGGCCGTGTCGAGCAGAGTAACGCCGAGATCGAGCGCCCGGTGGATGACGTCGATCGATTGCCGGTCGTTCGCGGCGCCGTAGAAATCGCTCATGCCCATGCAGCCGAGCCCGATGCATGACACGACAGGCCCATTCGTACCGAGTTTGCGTGTCTTCATTGATGTCCTCCGAATCTGATTATCGGCGTGGCGCCGATTCAGTGTGTGTCAGATGCGTTCGGCTGTCGCCATCCAGCCTTGCGCCGAGCCCGCCGCGGAGTGGAGCAACGCCGGCACCGGTCGGTCATACCGCGCGAAGATCGAGGAGGGCTCTTCGACCCGCGCGTGCCAGCCGTGGCGGCCGAGCCATTCCTCCGGGGATGTCAGCGACGGATCGGAGGATGCCGCTCCCGCGAGCGCGGCGAAGCGGGCAGCAGCGTGATCGCCGGACAGGTCGTCCGCACTGATGACGGGCGGCGGAGAAAAGAAGCCGGGCCGATGATCGAACGCGATGCGGCTTCCTGCGCTCGACAGCCCGGCCACGCGATCCAGCAATAGGTCGCGCTCGCCTTCATCGAGGTACATCAGCAAGCCCTCGGTCAACCATGCGGTCGGCTCGTCCGGGTCGAAGCCTGCATCGTCGCGCAGCGTGCGAGGCCAGTTCTCGCGCAGGTCCGCCGGAACGACCGTTCGTTCGCAGCGCAGTGTCGCGCCGCGATCCGCGAGAACGCGCTCCTTGAACGCGAACACCTCGGGCAGGTCGACTTCCCACAGTCGGATGCCCGCCGGCCACGGAAGACGAAACGCGCGCGCGTCGAGGCCGGCCGCGAGCAGGACCACCCGCCGACAGCCGGCGCGTGCGGCGGCGAGCAGGTAGTCGTCGAAGAACCGCGTACGGATTGCAACGGAATCACGCCGCGCCTGATTGACCGCCTCGTCAGGGGAACCCTGCACCAAAGCCTGCGCGATCCTCGGCGAGGCTGCACTGGCGGCCTCGACGAACACGCGCGCGAACGGGTCATCGAACAGTCGATGCGGCTGATCGCTCTCGAACGCGCGCGCGCCGGCAACCAGGATCGCAGTCAGCCCGAGGCCGGGCAACGGATCAGCGGACTCGGTCATTGGTCATTGCCTCCTCTAATCATCCATGCAGGGTCCGTTGGACGGGCCCCTTTGAGGAATGGTGAACCGCGTAGGAATCGTTCCCGTTCCGGTCCGCGAAGAGCGCTGCCGCCGACAAAAGGCACGCTTCTGGCCCGGCAGTCATGCCTACCCAGTATAGAGGAATGCCACGAGGCGACCGGCGGCATAGAGTCCGACGCCGAAAACCGCATGGGTGATAAGGCTCTGCAGCCGCGCGGCGGCGGGACGCGGCGTGCGGCTCGCGGCGATCCCGGCGCCCATGCCGGGCTGCAGAATGAAGAAGGGCGCCGCCACGCTGCCGATACCCACAAGAAGCGCCGGGCCGAGCGTCGGCCGGCGCGCCCAGTCGATGCCCCAGAAGGCGAGCAGCACGGCCGCGAACACGATGCCGATCAGGTAGTGGGCCGTCCAGCCGATGCGTCGCTCGCCTCGAACCGGCGGCGAGGCGGCGATTCGCTCGTGCCGGAAGCGGCCGCGCAGCAGGTGGACGAGCCAGCGCCCGACCAGGCCGTAGTCGAGCGCCGGAATGCCGAGCAGCCGCGTACGCACCACCGACCAGAGGTCCATCGTCGCCGTTGCGCCGGCGCCGACGAGCACCACGCACACCAGGTAATCCATCATCGTTCCCATTCCACTTGCCTCCACAGCAAAGCCTGCACAGTGCCACTTCAAGTGCACTTGAGGTCAAGAGGGATAGGCATGCTCGAGAGGATCGCTGCCGGCGTCGAATTAGCCGCTTACGCGTTACACGCCCCGCGCCATGGCCATGGCCTGAGAGGGAGGGCGCGAACAGCGTTCTTGGCTTAGCGTCGGCGCAGGATAAGTTTGAATCTGGGCGGGGGTCGAGCCCCCGGCCACGAGGCCGGGGGCTCTTGCGCAGACAAGAGACTTCAGCTCACCGGCTGACCTGGAGGCTGGCTCCGCCACCGGGGCCGCTGTTGGGGCCGCTGCCAAGGATGTCACCGCTGGACACCAGCTTGACCCAAAGCGAACCGTCGTCCTTGTAGTATGAGGTGTCACTGGCCTTGCGCAGCGCACGCAGGCTGTTCACCTGCGTCCCCGAGGCTGCGGTAGTGAATCCCGGCAGCTCGAAGATCACCCATGACCCTTCGTCCAGTTCCCTCACGCTGAGGGACAGGGACGGCCTTTCGGTGGTCACTTTGATCTCGGTACCCGCACGTACGTTGGTTTCTCCGCTCACGCTGTAGTCCTTGCCATTGCGGCTCAGAACGATGGGCGGCTGGCCGCTTCCGCGGGCACCATCCTCATTGAACCGTCCTCTCGCGAAGCTGACGCCTGCGAGAGCGCCGCCTTGACCACCCGCTCCGCCAGGACGGGCTGCTGCGCCGCGGGGACCGCCCGAACTACCGGGCGCGCTGGAGCCGGCACCTGCCCGACGAGCGCCGGGGCCGCCGGGACCGCCCGGGCCGCCGCCGGCAACACGCAAGCGCCCGACATCGCCCGTGCACACTGCAGCGTTCCAGCTGGGCTTGATCTGACAGGCATCCGTGTCGATTGCGATTCCGTTTGCTTCGTCGTTGACGAGAACGAAGGAATCCGGGACACCGGTCACCGAGCCGTCCAGGTCGTGGAACACCGAGGTCTTATAGCTCCCATTGCCGTAATCATCGTTGCTCCACTTGAACTCCAACGGCGGGAAATACACCGGCTTGGCGTTCGTGAATTTCGCGCCCTCTATCGTGTTGTTGGAGCTCATTCCGAAGCTGGTATACAGCAGGTAAGAGATCGCCCCCGTCTTACGAGTGTCGTTGTCCGCGAAATTCACGAACGTGACATTGTCCAGTTCGTGATGGTAGTCGTAGAACTCGTAGCCGCGGATCGGGAAATCCGGGAGTTTGGGCTGCGGCAAGCTGCGGCCGTAAGCCATTTCCGCCGGCGTCCTGGGGTTGCCGATGTTGTCGGTTTCGCCCACGAACAGCGAGTCGACGACCCGTGACGTATAGGCGGAACGACCGAAGTTGCCGGACGCATGCGTGTAGCCGATGGCGTTGTCGGCCATCTTCAAGTTCTTGAACAGGTGCATCTCACCGCGGGCCCAGATGCCGCCATTCCGGTTTTTGTAGGCGGTGAAATCCTCGAAGACCGCCTCCGCGAGAGGGCCGTTCTCGTCGGCGGGATCGGCATAGGCGATATGCCCGCCGGTCCTGAAATGGCCATCGGGCTGAGGGCCGCGGTCCAACATCAAACCGTCAAAGTTCGAATGGGCGATGTTGCCCTTGAACTCCCGCACCTGGGTTCGACGTGGCCAGGTTACCTTGCTGACATCCGTGCCTTCGAACGCGCCGGTCGGATGCACCGGCAAGGCGAACCAGAAGCCTGTCGCCTCGGACCCCGCGGCCACGTTGTCCCGGTAAATGTTGTCCGGATTGGTGATCCAGAAAGTCGACACCGTGTTGTCGGAAGGGATCAGGATGTCCTCGGCGTCCTGGCCGGCCGTATTGAAGTTCGTGCCGCCCTCCACGCCGAACGGGCCGAGGTCTGTCGGGACGCACGGCTTGTCCATATGACACTTGGTCAGGATCCCCAGGTTGTGAACGAACTCGTTGCCGTGCTCGATGCCGTCTTCGAGGAAGAAGCAATGACCAATGTTGTTGTAGGTGACGTTGTTTTCAACGCGCACGAAATTGGTGCCATGCACGGTCACGCAGCGACTGAAGGTGTCGTGAATCGCGGAGTTCTCGATGTACTGCCCTTGCGCGTCGGCGACCAAATGCCAGTGGATCGGATACCGGGCCAGATGCAGGTGCTGCCCCATGCGATTGAACTCGACGCCGGAGACGTACATCTTGCTCCCGGCCATCGCCATCACGTGCCCGCCGAAGAGTGTCTCTTCCGAGTCAGGCGAAGACTGGATAAGGATATTTCGCGTAAGCAGGCCGACTTCGCCACGTTCATCCACGCCGAACGTGATCTTGCCGTAATGCATGTAGTCCAGCTTCTCGTCCAGCGTGATCGTATTGCCATTGATGGCGGAAATGGTCCGCCTCTCGGCCTGATAGGGATCGAAATCCGTGGACGCAAGGACAATCACGTCACCGACCCGCCAGCCGTCGGCGTTCAGGACTTCTATCGTGTTGCTGCCTGCTTCGGCCGTCTTGGCCAACTTGGTCCAGGCATTCGTCCGATCCCCGTGCAGGTTCAGGGTTCCGCCCACGATCATGACGCCGCGGTCACCCATTCCACTTACGTTTTCGTTGGGGACGTTATCGGTGAGGGTGATGGTCGCCTTGCGCGTGTGGGGGTTGCTTTCGCTGCCGATCGCCAGCTCCCCGTGGAGCAGGATCCACTCCGTGGTCAATTCGATGTCGGCATCGTTTGCAAAGCTGAGCTTGCCGTCGATCGTCAAACCGTGCAGCGGCGGCGGACTGACATCGAGGACCACGTTCATATCTCGCCCAATCGTGACCTGATCGGCTTCGCCTGGCACTTTCCCGGAAGGCCAGGTGGCAGGATCGGACCAGAGCGCCCCGTCGGCCTGCTGGGCATCAACTTCCGCGGATACGCCGAGGAGGAAAAGGGCTGGAAAGAGCAATCCGAGACGGAACGAGCGATATTGTATTCTCATGGCATCAAGCACCCTTACTCGAAGACAGCCCCACGTCTGAGCGCAAAATAGCGCGATTCTCCCGGCCCCATCGTATAACAGGCAAGGGCTCGACGGGCAACCGGCCGGCGGCCGAGCCAGCCGGGCGACTGCCCGGTACAGTCGCCCGTGTCTCAAGATTCGTGAAGTGGCGCCTGGTACGATCTATCGCGCGCTCATCGGTCGCGCGGACCTGGGAGCGACCGCGCAGGCTTGCCGGCACCCGGATTTTCAGGCGTCGGGGATCTTCGTCCAGGCCGAGCACCAGCCGTTCGCGGACACGAGCTTGCCCGGGAACAGATTGCAGGGCCGCCAAGCGGCGCCAGCTTCGCCCTGGAGCTGGACGCAGTTGGCACAATGCTGCCCTTCGGTATAGCGCACGGCTAGCGGATTCGACTTGTCGACTTTCGTGGCGTCTTCGACGTAGTAAAGCGCTTTGGCTATGGGATCGTCCGGAGTCACGTGCGGCAGGTCATCCTGAGCCTGGGCGACTCCCTCGATGACGACATAGCCGATAGGAAAAGCGATGGCGGCGTTTTGCAGAAAGACGCGTCGATTGAGTCTCCTCGGGTGCATGAGTCGGGTCCTTGTGAGTTCGTGCACGTATCGTGAATTGGAGTTCGCGGAATTTTGCGTTGAATTTTACCCGACGCTGCGCCCCGAGAGTGGCCAGGTTCGTGAAGAGCGGCTCCTTGATCGGGCCTTGCTCCGGCGGGATTCGGCGCCGCGACATGGGTCATCGCGGTGATCTTGATTGTCGGATCACTGATCACACTGACCGGCACCAGCCGTGGCCGATCCAAGGAGGTGCGGGCGGACAGGACGTAGAAGCGGGCTTTTCGTTCAGCGCGGGACTGGGACGGATGATTTGCCGAGCTTCGCCACGAGCTTGGCGTTGTCTATCCCGGTCCGAGATGCAGCACGAGACCGTTGGAGCGCGGCGAGAACCCGCCAGGCAGATCTCGCCCGGTGGGCGTTCGTCATCCGGCAATCCAAAACCGGCACGAGACGGTGCGAGACGGCCGCGTAATGTTGTGCAAGGCAATGGACTCGTGCTTCCGATCCCAGTCGTACTCGTTCACGATAAAGAAGTAGTAATCCCCTTCGAACTTCAGAACGCCGTTCCAATGGTTCGTATCACGACCAAGGGGAATATTGAACCTACTACTATCGAAAAATGTTCGTCGATAGTAATGCGCCAGCTCTTCGTCCCGAAAAATTGACACGCTTGTTCCAATCCAGCGGGGAACAGCATCCACTTCGGTATGCAGGTTCTCTCCGATGAAGATGTGCTCGACTGCGCCATCGAAGTCGACATCGACTGCGAAGTATCTGAGCCTGCGCGTCGCTTTGTACAAGTAGTTGTATTCGTAGTGCCTGTCCGTAAAGGCCTCGTTGTATTTCAGGAGCTCGGCCGGCACTTCCTGCAAGCTTTCGAACCTTCGGTCGGGCGACAGCAGCTCCACTGCCCCAGCTTCGTTCTTCAGCGCTGCCAAGAAGCGGCTGCACGATTCTTCCGACATATCGGGACCGGCGAACGAAAGCTCGTAAGGGACGGCAGAGACGTACTCCACCAGCCCATCGTAGTCGTCCTGAGCAAGAGCGACCGTCTGAAGCAGCATCGTGCTCAGCACGAGCGCACGAACGCCCCATGTTGTCGCTTCGGCTCTTCGCATCTCCGGCTCCTCGGCGAATCGTCCTGCAGCGCCGCTTTCGAGTCGGCCGTGCGACCGGAATCTGCCCCCCGACCCGCGGCACACGTTGATTCCGATTGCCGATATTATGCAAATACACAAATATCTTGACGTTCTAGTTACAGTACTTAGATGGGCTACGTTCGTCAACGACCGTGTATCGGGCCTCCACGCCGCCCGGCTGCCCGCTTGCCGTCAGAGCCAGTGCCGGCGCTTGAAGTACCAGAGCATTGCTAGGACGACGGCGAGCATGACGCTCCATACGAACGGATAACCGTAGTACCAATGCAGCTCCGGCTAGACGGTCCCGCAGCGGCCGACGAGGAATTCCATCTGCTCGAGAGCTTGCGGAAGTCGCTCGAGGATCTCCCGGACCGCCGGAGCTCGGCTCACGCCCGCCGCAGCGTCCGAGGCTTGCGCGCGGGCGACTCGGCGCGCTCGTAGCGGAGGATGTCCCCGGGCTGGCAGTCCAGGTACTCGCAAATCTTCTCGAGCGTCTCGAAGCGCACGCCCTTCACCTTGCCCTGCTTGAGCAGCGACATGTTGGCTTCCGTGATGCCGACATGCTGCGCGAGCTCCTTCGACTTGACCTTCCGCTCGGCGAGCACGACGTCGAGCTTGACGACGATGGGCATGGACAGGGCTCCCGTCAAATGAATTGCGCGTTCTCTTCGGCGAGCGCGACCGCTTTCGTCATGATGTCCGCGATCTGCCAGACGATGCCGGCGAAGAGCAGCGTGAAGAGATTGCTCGTGCTGAACGAAACACTGACCCTCAGCTCCTCCTCCGCGAGCGTGAGCAGAACGCCGAGGAGCGGTTGCGTGAGCCCGCCCGCGATCGTCCACAGCGCGATGCCCGCCGCGAGCCCCCTGAGGCTCCGGACCACGCGCAACGTGAAGTAGTCGCCGCGAGCGAAGCTCTTGAAGCAGCGGTGCGCGCACACGAGGGCGTACGTAATGAACGCGATCGGCACGAGGCCGATCACGACGATGAGGACGCGCTGACTCGCGGAAAAGGCTGGAATCGCCGAGCCCGCGGACGATGCGGGCAGCCCGAGTCCCTCCGTGAGCAGCTCGGGCTCGAGCACGAGCAGCGCGAGCGACAGTGCCGGCTGGACGACGGCGAATGCGAGGCAAAGCGCGGACAGCGCGGCGCTCAACCGTTTGGCCGGCGGAGCGACGGCGAGAGGAGCGGCGGGCCGGGTCATAGTCGTAAGTCCTCTTGACTTCGGGAACCAACAAAAATTATCGTTCGCCAATAACAAAATATTGTAGCACGGCGATGAGCGCCGAAGCGTCGCTCCGCCCCGATCGAAACCTGAGGCGAGGAGACGGCCGATGACGAGACGAATCCCCTCGATGCCCTTACCGGGTATGCTCCGATACCGACTCGCGGCGGCCCTTGCCCTCGGCGCTCTGGCCGCGCCGACCGACGCGCAGCTTCCCCCGACCCGCCTCGCAAGCATCGACGTCTACCGGACGACGCAGCTCGATGCCGAGGACGTCGAACGACGCTACGCGCCCGCGATCCGCGAGCTCGTCGCGGCGATCTCGGCGAACGACGAGGAAGCGGGAGCGCGCATCCAAGACGAGATCGTCGAGTCGCTCAGGGAGAGCGGCGATTTCGCTTTCGTGGCCCTCGACATCACGACGACGTTCGCGGTGGACGAGAACGTGCTGAACGCGACGATCGAGCTCGTGGACACCGCGGACGCGGCGGCGCGGCTGTCGTTCGGCCCCGAGCCGACGGGCTCGGTGGCCGATCCCGACGGCGTGCTCGCGTCCTGGGCCGAGTACGAGAGGACGAGCATCGAGCTCCTGCAGAAACGGCAGATCGAGCCGACCATCGCGGACTGCCCGGCGCATCACTGCATCCTCGGCTTCGAGCACCCTGCGCTCGCGCCGTTCCTCGAGCGCTTCGATCGCGCCGCGCGCGAGCACCACGACGCGCTCGTGCGCGTGCTGCGCGAGGATGCCGATCCGCAGAAACGTGGCCACGCGGCGTTCGTGCTGGCCCACGTCGAGGACGCTCACGCGCTCGTCCGCGACCTCGTCCCGTCTTTCGACGATCCCTCCTCGCTCGTGCGCAACAACGCGATGCGCGTGCTGCTGATGGTCGCGCAGCGAGACCGCGAGGTCGCCATCCCGTTCGCGCCGCTCGCAAGGCGCATCGACGATCCGGACAGCGGGTGCCGCAACAAGGCGGCGTCTCTAATCGCAGCTCTCGCCGATCGTCCGGAGTACCGCGACGACATTCTCGCGATCGCGCCGGCGGTGCTGCGGCTGCTGCGCCTCGAGAAGCCGAACAACCACGATCCCGCCTACCACATCCTGAGGACGATCAGCGGCGAGAGCTTCGGCGAGCGCGATTACGAGCGCTGGCAGGCGTGGATCGAGCAGACGCGCACCGCGGGCGTGCCCGCCTCGCCTTCGCGATGAGGCAGCATTTCGCGCCGAGCGCGAAGCACCGTTCCCCGGTTGCCGGTTCGAACGAGACTCGTACACCCCTCGCGAGTGCGATCACGAGCTTCTCGCCGCGCTCACCTCGATAGCCGTTCTCATTAACTCTCCGCTGCCAAATTGTTCCCGCAATTACGGCACTTCTTCGGAGCAACTCGTACCATACGACCCATGGACGTAGCGTCGCAGCGGTATGCCAGCCGCGTCGTACTCAGCGACAAAGTCGGTGCCATCATACAGGAAGCGCGTGGTGGTGCTCTTTCCCAATCGAAGCGGCATCCACTGACCGGCGTATCTCTTTCTGCTCGTCGCGCTCGGCTCCCTCGCTGTGATCGTGCTGCACGCCCTATCGCCCGGCTGGCTTCTTCGCGGCACGGGCGACCGCCGCTCATGAGCCCTTCTGCTTTCGCTTCCACCGTGCCGCGGCAATGGAATGAGCCTCCTCGACGAGCCGTTTGGCTTGCTCCGCATTGTCTCCGCGCGGATTCAGGATGCATATGAAGTGCTGGCGTGAGTAGTGCGGATGAGGCATGAAGACGTCGAGCTCGGTATAGTCCACGACCTGCGGTTCGCGTTCGCCGAACAGTCGCCTGAAGGTCTCCTTGCTTACACCGATGTTCAATCGGTACACGCCTTCCCGCTCGAGGTTCGAGACGTTATCGAATTCACTGTCCGAGCTTGCGATCGTCGCAAACGGTAAGCGACGATCGCCACCGACGAAGTAGAGCGCGTATCCGAAGGCGTCCACTCGCTGCGCATCGGGCAGTCGACCGATGAACGCCTCCACCTCCGTTTGGCTCAGGACCTGCTTCTGACCGATCACGCATCGTCCCTCAGGGAACAACCCATCGGTTGTCCACTTGCTCGAGCTCGACGAACTTTCCGTCTACGATTCCACGGCGGCCATCGCGGCTCTCGACCGCGTACCACCTGTCGACGTGCCGGATCTCGAAGGACCCATCCCTGTGGTCGAGCCGCATGTCGAGCTGGCCGTCCGCCTCGTAATCCACGACGTGGAGAACCGTCCGGCTCGCTCTCATCGAGCACGGCATACGTGAGGATATCGCTCAAACCATCACCATCGGTGTCGCTCACCGTCAATCGGCGCGCCGGAGTCCCGATGAAGGATCGCAACGCCGCCCCCATCGACATCGAGAGCCCCTTCTCTATGCTTACTTGAAACGTGTTATCCGAGCCAACGAACCTCTTGCTTCTGACGTTACGTCAGGATCTAGACTTCGCATATGGCGGCTAAAGAGTGGATGTACATCGGCGAGGTGGCCGAGCGCACCGGCCTGACCGAACGTACTCTGCGCTTCTACGAAGAGCATGCCCTCATCTCGCCCCCTCGAACCGAATCAGGCCGACGCGTATACGGAAGTGCCGAGCTGACAACCTTGCATCACATCACGGTCCTGAAGCGGGCCGGTTTCTCGCTCTCCGACATCAAGCTATTGCTTAGCGCCCCAACGTTCGATGCCAAAGAGATCATAGCAGCTCAAATCGCTGCTCTCGAGGCAGAACGGTCCGCCATCGACAAGGCTCTCGGCGGCCTGAAGCGCGTAAAGGCGGCGCTCGCAGCCGGAGCCACTCTCGATGCGGAGTCGCTGTGCGAGCTCATTCACCAAGGAGAACGACAAATGCCGAACGAGACTTGGAAAGAGTACTGGGAGAAGCACTGCACCCCGGAGGAAAACGAGCGTTGGATGGCGGCGAAGCTCGAAGCGGCACAGGGAGATCCGGACGGGTACCTGAAGAAGTGGCGCGATCTGGCTCATGAGATCGAGCAGGCGTTGCCGCTGGATCCAGCCTCCGAAAGCGCACAGCGCTTCTTGGCGAGATGGAATGCGCTGCTCACGCCTTTCGTTGCGGCCCTTGACGACCAGATGAAGGCCGAGGCCGCGACGCTGGTCGCCAAGACGGCGGATGGTTCCCTCGAGCCGCCGCTCAGTAGAGAGGCGTTCGACTTCATCGAGTTGGCGAGGCAGGCGTCCAAGCTGCGCAACGCCTAGTCGACCATCTCGTGCTCGTCGACCGGACGCGGTCGCATGAATACTAGGACGATCGCTCAGGCCGCATTACCGTGTTCACGCCCGCCCGCTCTAGCGCCGGCAGATCGAGGCGTCAAAACAGCAGATTCCTAATCTGCGCCCAGATCGCCTGAATCGGCACGGCGAGCAGCACGACCGGCACGAACGGGAGCAACAAGGCGACGCCGAGGGTGAACAAATCCTTGAGCCCGATTGGAACGAAGCGAATGGCGTGAACGTTGGACACGACGGAATAGAGATCGGCAGCCGCGGAGAAATCGGACGCCTCGAGCGCCTCCTCGTCGATCTCGACGTCACGTCGAAGCCATTTTCGCTCGAAGCGGTGGCCGAGCTTGTCGGCGAGTGCGCCGTACTCGAACGTACCGCGTCGCCAAACCCGAATCAGAGTGGGCATGAATGCGAGGACGGGCGACAAGAACAACGTGGCGATCGCCGCCCGAGACGATGAACGTCTTGAAGCCGTTGCTACGCAAGTAAGCCAAGAGCTCGAGCATCGGCCGATAGACCATTTCCGTATAGGGCCGGCCAGTCTCGGGATGCGTAGCCGTCGTCAACCAATCTCTCGCGGTTTGCGCGAACTCCTCCGTCGTCATGCCCGCGTGCGAAGCGGCAAGGACGGCGGCGACGGACGCTTCACCGCCGGCCAGAGCCTGCGTCAAGTCTCCGGCCAACAGGCTGCTGAAGGGCTCGGTCGTTTTCCATTCCGGACGCTCCGACGCGAGGGTCTTCACGCGGTCGAGCGCGAACTGGAGCTGAAAGTAGACCGGCTGCTCCGCCCAGAGGGTGCTCTCTCCCCTTGCGGGTGCGCGAGTCGACCTTCAGTAGACCCCCCACTCCGACGAATCGTAGCGAGATGCCACGTGCACGCCATTGGACTTTCGGGCTACTGGTGCGGCGCGAGCTGGTCTATCGGTTGGACGAGCGCTCGATGACGCGCAGCAGGTCCGTGGCGAGTGCGTTCGGTTGGATCAAGATCCGATCGAGCGCAGCAGCCGTGCGGCGGCACGGTCTCTCGGCGTGCAAGAACGCGGTGGTCACTGCGCCATCTTTTTCCGCGAGAGCTTGGAACCGATGAACGCCGCGAGGAGCTGCGGAGTCGAGACGATCGCCATGAAGATCATGGCAATCGGCAGGAGGTCGAGCGAGCTGCCTTGAAGCACCGCGGCGAGCACCTGGCCGCCGGCCATGCTCAGCGCCCATCGCCACGGCTTATGCGGAAACAGATAGCCGATCACGAAAGCGACGACGGACATGAGCGGTATGCCGATCGTGTAGTACGAGCCGTCGTCCCACGCCTCGTTCTTACTGGTCGCCGAGGTGATGGCCACGTAGACGGCGAACCCGCATATGGCCGCGGCCGCGTGAGGAAAGAAGCGACCGTTGCTATTCATGGGCTGTTCCTGGCAAGCAATGGTCGCATCGTACGCGCCGAAGCCGCCGAAGCAGTGCCGCTCGTCGCAGATCGAAGCATCAAGACACGACGGAAATCACAAGACGCAGCACGACCGGCTTTGTCGAGGAGTCGGCTAGAGCACGCGGGCGGCTTCGGACAGAGACGCTCGAGCACTGCGACGACCCGGCGCCAGTGATCGACGTGTCGACCTCGATCGCTGGACATTGGCTCCCCGGAGGCGTCTCAAAGCGCCTCTCGGTCAACTCGGCGCGCTCGGCCAAGCTGCGCAACGGTGCTACGAATCGCTTGACCGTCTCGTAGCTGCCTTTAAAGTTCCTGCGCGCTCCCTGCTCGTGCTCGGGTGGGGCGGCGCCTGAGGGCGCCGGCCGTGCTAGCGGGCCGCGATGCGGACGCGAATGCCGTTCCGCTCGCCGATAGACGCCATCCAGCACGAGCAGGTGGAAAGTGCAGACGCCAGACACCTGCAGGCGACGCGCGCGTCCTCCCGCGCGCCGCGAACCGCCTAGTCGTCGTCCGCGATCGTCACCGTCGCGGTGCCCGGCGTGCCGATGACGTAGCGGTTGGCAGGGCTCACCGTGACCGTCACCGTCTCGTCGCCCTCGACGAGCATGTCGTCCACGGGCGTGATGACCATCTCCACGCTCGCCTGATTCGCCGGAATGTCGAGAAGCAGCGTGAAGCCGCTGAAGTCCGCGCCCGCGGCGGTGCCCGCGCGGGAGAAGACGACGGGCAGATCGGCCGCGACGTTGCCGCCGCTGCGCGTGACCGTGAGCACGCCCGGGTCGCTGCCGGCTTCGGCGGCGCTCGGATCCGTCGCGGTGATGGCCACGACGGCCGGGTCGTCCGCGATGGTGATGGTGGCCGTCGACGGCGAGCCGACGAGATACGTCTGCGAGATGCTCGGTTCGAGCGTGGCGACCACGGTCTCCGGGCCCTCGACGACGTTGTCGGCACGCGGTGTGATCGTGCGCGTCGCCGAGGCCGCGTTCGCGGGAATCGTCGTGTTGCAGCCCGTGAAGACGTAGTCGGCGCTGTTCCCCGCCGTGCCGCTGAAGCCGCACTGGACGTTGAGCGCGGCAGCCGGATCGCCGCCGACGCGCGTGAACGTGAACACGCCGCTTACCGGCCCCGCTTCCGCTGCGAGCGCCGTCGTCGCTTCGATCGACACGATCGGCGGATCGTCGTCGATCGTGATCGTCGCGCTCGACGGCGCGCCGACGACGTAAGCGACGTTCGGCGAGATCGTCAGCGTGAGGTCCTCGTCGCCCTCGACGCGGTTGTCACGGACCGGCGTGACCGGAACGACCACCGACGTCTCGCCCGCCGGGATCGTCACGATGAGCGGCAGCGCCGTGTCGTTCGGGAAGAGCGGATTGTTGGCGGCGCCGCTGCGCGCGTAGAACACGATCAGCGGCGCGCCGAGATTGCCGCCCGCGCGCGTGAACGTGAAGCCCGCCGGATCGAGCGTCGCCTCGGACGCCGACGCGTCGGTGGCCGCGACCGTCACGACGACGCTGTCCGTGATCTGGATCGACGCGAGCGACGGCGTGGTCGTCAGGTAGCTCGGATCGGCCTGGATCTCGAGCAGCGCCGACTCGGTGCCTTCGACCTCGGTGTCGGCGATCGGCTCGAGCGTGATCGACGCGTTCGCGGCGCCGGCCGGAATCGTGATCGTGCCGGGCAGCGCGACGTAGTCCACACCGTTCACCGGCGTGCCGAGCATCACATAGCGCACGGTCAGCGAATCGGTGGTCTCGCCCGTGCGGGTGATCGTGAACGTGCCGGTGTCGCCGCCGAGCTCGGCGGCCACGTCGTCCGGCGCGGTGACGGTCACCGTGGGCAGCTCCGGCGGAGCCTCGGTCGTGATCACGACGGTGTCCGGATCGCTCGCAAGCTCGCCGTCGCTCACGATGAGCTGCGCGACGTAGGTGCCTGCCTCGTCGGCGACGAACGTCGGCGCGACGGCCGCGTCGTCGCTGAGCGCGGCGGCGCTGCCGGCCGGCGTTACGGTGAGCGACCACGCGAACGTGAGCGCATCGCCGTCGGCGTCGAAAGAGCCCGAGCCGTCGAGCTGAACCGTGTCGCCGACCTCGACGCTCTGATCGTCGCCGGCATCCGCCACCGGACGCGTGTTGCTCGTCGTGACCACGACGGTGTCGGGCGCGCTCGACGCAGTGCCGTCGCTCACGATGAGCTGAGCGACGTACGTGCCCGCGACGTCGGCAACGAAGGTCGGCGCCGGCGTGTCGGCGCTACCGAGCACGGCGGTGCTGCCGGCGGGCACCGCCGTCAGCGACCACGCGAAGCTCAGCGGATCGCCGTCGGCGTCTGTGGAGGCCGAGCCGTCGAGCGTGACGAGCGCGGCGAGCGCGACGGTCTGGTCGGGGCCGGCGTCCGCGGCCGGCGGGGAGTTGCCGGTGGTGACGGTGACGCTGTCGGCCGGGCTCGTCGCGAGCCCGTCGCTGACGACGAGCTCGACGACGTAATCGCCCGCGAGGTCGGCCGTGAACGTCGGATCGACCGCTGACGGATCGGACAACGCTGCGCCGCTGCCCGCGGGTACCGTGACCAGCGACCAGGCGAACGCCAACGCATCGCCGTCGACGTCGGTCGAGCCCGACCCGTCGAGCTGCACGGTGTCGCCCACGAGCACGGTCTGATCGGGGCCGGCATCCGCCACCGGCGGCGTGTTGACCGGCTCGGTGACGATCACGACTTCGTCGGGCATGCTGTCGGCCCGGCCGTCGTTGACCACGAGGCGCGCCGCGTAGGCGCCCGGCAAGTCCGCGACGAACGTCGGCGTCACCGCCGCGGCATCGGAGAGCCCGGCCGCGCTGCCGGGGGGCGCGCTGACGAGAGACCAGCTGAACATCAGCGGGTCGCCGTCGGCATCGAACGATCCCGAGCCGTCGAGGGTCACGGTCTCGCCCGCGACGACGGTTTGATCGTCGCCGGCGTCTGCCACCGGGGCGGTATTCGGCGTGGGCGTGATCACGGGGCAGCCCGCGAGCGTGCAGCTCCGTACGCAAACCGCCCCGTCGTTCAGCGTGATGGTGCCGTCGCGGATCGAATCGCGAGGGTCGTTCGGTCCCGACGCCGGCGTGCCGCGTGCGGCGAAGATGGCTTGAATGTCGAGCTGATCGACGTCGCCGTCGGTATCGGCGTCGCAGACGAGCGCTTGTCCCAACGCCGCCGGGCTCGCGAGGAGCAGTGCGGCGAGCGCCGCCGGCGCGCTGGGCCGGGCGCGTGCGAGAGGTCTCATCGTCGCCGCCGCGCGGCGAGCAGCGCGACGCCCGCGGCGAGCAGCGCGAGCGAGCCCGGCTCCGGCACCGGCACCGGCGCGACGACGTTCACGGTGCCGGCGCCCAGCCGGTCGAAGGTCAGCGTGCCGAACGGATCGTTGCCGATGACGGTGAGCGGAGTCAGAAACGCGAGCTCGCTCGATCCGGCCGCGAGAGCGTCGAACGTGAGCCGAGCGAGCAGCACGGTGTCGGCCTGATCGGCGGGCAGCGGCGGCGCGAGCGCGAGCGCGCCGATGCCGAGAGGCCCGGCCGTGCCGAATCCGGTCGCACCGAAGAGCGCGCTGCCGAGATCGAACGTGCCGCCGAGTGCCGTGAGCGCGTCCGACGCGAGCAGCGCGTCTGCACCGGGTCCGAACGCTACGGCTGTCGGTGTCAGGATCAGCGGGTCATATCCGATCAGCAAGTCGAAGGCCGTGACGGTCTCGCCGGCCGCGTCCAGATCGCCGACGACCACGTCGACTTCGAAAGCGGCGCCCGTCGCGACCGTCGTCGCGGCGGGGTCGAAGTCGATGAAGATCGCGTGCGCGGGCGCCGTCATGAGCGACGCGACGGCCGCGAGGAAAATCGTGGATCGAAGCGATTTCACGGTGCCCCCCTTGTTGTTGTTAGGCCGAGCAGCAGGCGAGCAGGTCTCGCAAATGGGGCGCTAGTGAATCTAGGATGGTTGCAGCAGACGGCTAAGGTCAATTACCGTAAACACACCAACCCGGTGCCCCGGCCGGGCGGGCGCGCGAACCCATCCGAGCCCGGCGTCGGAAAGGGCGACATGGCGAAATCAGATCGGCTGCGGCTCGCGGACGTGCGTGCGGCGTTCCGACTGCTCGGCGAGTGCCGCGAGCTCGGCAACGATGCGCTCGCCTGGCGGCGCCACATGCTGGAGGGCTTGAGGCAGCTCACCGGCGCACAGGTGGCGCTCTATCTGCATCTCGAGGACGTCAGTTCGAGCGACGGGAAGATCGGCGCAGCGCTCGACAGCGGCTTCCTCGACGACTCCGGCAAGGCCCTGTGGGCGCACTATCAGCGCGAGAACGCACACCGCGATGACCCTTTTCATCTTCGTTACTTCCGCGCGTTCAGCGGAGCGCTCACCACGCGCTCGCTCGAAGCCGTCGTGGACATGGCCGAGTGGCGGCGCTCTCGCCACTATAACGAGTACGTTCGCGCCTGCCGCCTCGAGGACAGGATCACGTCGGCCGTGAACCTGGCCGGAGCTGCGCCCGTGACACAGGTCATCGTGCTGCATCGTTCGGCCGCCGACGGGCCGTATTCGCGGCGCGCGGAGCGCCTCGTGCGCCTCTTTCACGAGGATCTCGTGCCGCTCCTGGGTCGGCCTCTGACGCTCCCGGGAACCGGCGATGCGGAATTGACGAGTCTACCGGGGCGGCTTCAGGACGTGCTTCGTCATCTGCTTGCCGGCGAGTCCGAGAAGCTGGTGGCCGCGCATCTCGGCTTGAGCCTGCACACCGTCAATCGACACGTGCAGCGGCTCTACCGCCGGCTCGGCGTGCACAGCCGCAGCGAGCTCATGCTTCGCTGCCGGGATCTGCTGCCGCACGTCGAACGGCGGCGGGAGTGACGTACGCGGGCGATTTCGAGCGAGGCTCGCGCGGATCCGCGACGAGCGGCGTCGACTTCGTGCCGAGATCGCCGACGACGACTCTTGAGGCTTCGCCGGCCGACGTCCCGAACCCCGGCCGCCCGGCGTGCGCGGCTGCGACCCGGGCAACTTCCACGCGCCGAGCCCCCTTGGCCTCGCCCCGGTTCCCCGTCATGCTTCCCCGGTCCGCGCCGGGGCGCGCGCGAGGGCGATCCACCCGCTCGACTCGTCCCGCGCAGTGCCGTCAGCCGACCATCCTCCGGAGTGAGCCGATGCCGAGATACGCTCGTCTTCTACCTCTCGCCGCCGCGGTGAGTGCCGCCGCGACCGCCGCCCCGGTCTGCGCCCAGCAAGCGCCGGGCGAGAAGCCCGACCTTCGCGCTGCGTGCGAAGCGCTCGCCGACATGCCGAATCTGTCGATCACCCGCGCCGTCCTGAAGGGCGCCGACGGCGCCGCTCCCGAGCACTGCTACGTGCAGGGCGTCATCGGCGGGCGGATCCGCTTCCACATGCAGCTGCCGTTGCCGGACGCGTGGAACGGTCGCCTCTTGAACATCGGCGACGGCGGCAAGGACGGCCAGCTCAACTTCGCCGACGAGCGCCTCGCGCAGGGCTACGCAGTCGCAAACTCGAACACGGGCCACGACAGCGGCGCGGAGCCGGGCGCGAGCTTCGCGCACGAGAACCTCGAGGCCGTGATCGACTTCGGCCATCGCGCCGTGCACTTGACGGCGAACGCGTCGAAAGCGGTCGTGCGCCGCTACTACGGCCGCGGCGAGGATTACGCCTACTTCGAAGGCTGCTCGACCGGCGGGCGGCAGGGGCTCATGGAGGCGCAGCGCTACCCGGCCGACTTCGACGGCATCGTCGCCGGCGCGCCGGTCTTCGATTACCAGCGCCTGAACGTCACGCACGTCTGGATGGCGCAGCAGGTGTTCAAGGACAAGTTCGCCGGCAACCTCGCGTTCGACGCCGACGGCGACGGCGTGCCCGAGAGCCTGACGAAGTGGGAGATCCTGCGCGACGCGGTGATGGCCAAGTGCGACGCGAAGGACGGCATCCGCGACGGCATCATCGACGACCCGCGCACGTGCGACTTCGCGCCTCGCGTCGATCTCGCGAATCGAATGTGCCCCGCGGGAGCCGACGCGGACGACTGTTTCACCGAGCGGCAGATCGAGACCATCGAGGCGCTCTACCGCGGCCCGCACGACAGCCGCGGCGTGCGGATCTTCAAGGGCATGGACTTCGGCTCGGAATGGGACTGGGACCGAACGATCTTTCCGCACGCCGGCAACGGCATGTTTCCGGCCAAGCTTCTCTACGGCCTGGACCACGTGAATTTCCTGTTCTACGAGACGTCGCCCGGCGTGCCGATGTCGAACCCGACGGACGTCACGCAGACGCCGGACAAGAGCGCCGATCCGCCCGAGTTCGCGTGGTGGGAGTTCGACGTCGACGACGTGACCGCCGGCGCCGGCGACTTCATGATGGCGATCACCGACGCGACCGACCCGGACCTCTCGCGCTTCCTGCACCGCGAGGACGGCAGGCTGCTGATGTATCACGGCTGGGCCGACCCCGAAGGCCAGGCCGAGCCGACGCTCGACTTCTACGAGCAGATCGTCGATGCGACGTTCGGCGGCGATCTCGACGCGGCGCGCGAGAAGGTCCGGCTCTTCATGGTGCCCGGCATGGGGCACTGCGGCGGCGGTCCGGGTCCGAGCGAATGGGACCGGCTCGCGCCGCTCGTCGCATGGGTCGAGCAAGGCGCCGCGCCCGAGTATCTCGTGGCTGCGCATCGCACGAACGGCGTCGTCGACAACGAGCGCCGCGTCTGCCCGTACCCGCAGCGCGCGGTGTACGTCGGGCCGGCGGGCGGCCAGAACGATCCGGCGAACTGGGTGGAGGGCAACTTCGAGTGCCGGTGACGGCCTTCGCTTCGCGCACGGCGGTACTCCGCGTCCGCCACCGCCCAGTCGCCCGTCGACGCGAGCACGTCGCCGCTCACCGATCGAACGACGACCGACTCCGGTGCGAGCTCGAGCGCCCGCGCGACGGCATGATCGGCCTCGGGGCGCGCGGTCTCCCGATCCAGCTGCCCGTCGCCCTGCGCCGCCACGGCCGCCGTGGCCGTCCCCGCGCACGCGGCCGCGTAGCCGGGGTCGAGCTCGATCGCGCGCAGGAACGACGCACACGCGCGCAGCATGTCCTCGGATCGCAGCGTTCGCGAGTAGTGCAGGCTTTTTAGGTAAGCGTCGTGCGCCTCGGTGCTCGGCGTCCGCACGCCCGCGCTGTCCGGCAGGTCGTTTGCGAGGAGCTCGACCTCGAGGGCGGCGGCTACGCTCCGTCACCGAACGCAGCGGCAACTCCTGCTGGGTTCACTGGCGCCTGGCGCAGCAGTTGGTAAAGAACGCCGGTTAATGGCATGACACGCTTGCTGCGCGCATGCGATTCGGTATCACGGTCGGCTGCAACTGCTTGTTCGACGGCACCGCGGTGACGCCGACGATCCTACTGGGACGCACCACGCTTCTCCAACGCTTCGGTATACATGCGAAGAAAGGACTCCGGCGAATACGGAAATGGCGCCGCCGCGGACAACCACTCGCTGCCGCTGCGGACGAACGAACCGCGGCCTCAATGCGTTCCATGTCGGCGACTCCTTGGGAGTGACCGAGACTCGGAAAAGTGACTGAAATGACAGCCGCCACGATTGGCATTGCTCTCAGCATCGATGTGATGCTTCTCAGCCCGAACCCGGCCAAATCGATCAGAATTAATGATCACGCTAGCCGTGCCGCCGAACGCCGCAGTTGAGCGGCCGCGCGCTGCCGCATGCAGCGCGCGCGGTGTCGCCGTGGTCACGTATCACGGTCCGCTCCAACTGCTTGATGCCAAGCGGCATGCTCACCGCTGCGGCTCTTCTGAGAAATACTTCTGGAGCCGTTCGCCAAGAACTCTATCCCGCGATGCCGCGTAACTCGACACGGCCTGCAGCAGCACTTCCAAATTGCCACGCAGATTCCCAGGCGTGAGCAGTGAAAGATCAGCTTCTCGCGGAACCCAAAAGGCACCGCCCTCCGCGTTCACGATGCCATACCCATCAGGTGACAAAGAGTCTTTTGCTATGAACAACACGTAGCGTTCGTAGACCGGATAGTCGTCCACCGCCAGGTAGGTGCTCGCTGGAAATAGGATTTCGCTATCCAGCGCCACATCGATGCGCTGCTCCGGTTGGAAGTTACCCTTCAGCGAATAGAGCACCCGAACCTTTTGAACTGCCCTGCTATTCCCAGAATGGGTACGCGGCGTTTTCGGGGGCGACTCGACAAGCGCTACGACGATCGCCTGGCTATTACCAATGAGATCCGATAGCCCGGAGAAGATGCCGTGCGCCGCGCCGAACGCCGAAGGAGCAAATGCCAGCGAACCGAGCAAGATGATTAGGTAACGCATGGGTGCCGCCTAACGCCGCAATTCTCCTAAGCTGGCCAAGATACGCCACATGTCAGTACCGTACCCACTATGAACCTCCGTGAATCCTGTACGTTGTGCACGCTTCCCGTTATCACCTGCATCAGCTCGAAGGCTGGTTCCATGTAGCGGTCGGCAAAATCTAGTAGGTCGTTGAAGGTGAGGCCGAGGCTGGAAACGTCGAATGGACCCGGATCCGCGCCCAGTGGAGCCATTTCCAGATGGGCGTGGAACTTATCGCGGAAGGTTTTGATCTTTTGACCAACGACGTCTGTTTCGAGTGCCTTTACCGCTGCTGTTACAAGAGTCCACCCTTCGTCGAAAGACGCTTCGAATTCCTGCCGATCCCGATCACGCCACTGTTCGCGAACCTGATCTGACTGTTCCTCCGGGAGCCCAGGTATCGGTCCGGGCTGGTCATGCCACTTGTCCGGAATTTCTCGAAACCTTCTTCGTAGCTCGCGGTGCAATGACGGTTCTGCAGCTTTGCGATATACGTTCACGAAGCTGGCAGCTCGGCGGTCATCATCCATGAATAGTCTCGCAAGATCACGAACCAGGTCCTGAGCCATCATTGGCACAAGGTGGTTATACGCATGTGCGCCGAACGTGTTTCTGAACTTGTTAGCGAGAGCAGCGGCAATCTCGGCATCCCGAAGCAAAGGCTGCAGAATGTGTCGGCGCTCGTCCATGACGCGCAGCGCCTGAACCAGTGTCTTCGCGTAGCCCTCCAATTGTGCGATGCGTTGCTCTTTGGTCGCTGAAGTCATGCGGTGATGGTAAGCGTGCGGCTAACGATTGAGCTGAGCGGCGCGCACGCCGACGTTTGAGTTTGGCACTTCATCTGTCACGGGTCCGCTCCAGCGAAATGTTAGACGTCACGGATTGGATACTTCGACATCAGCTCATTGAGTTGACTCACGCTCTGCGCAAGCTGAGTCTGATCAAGCTGCAGCTTAAAACTTAGACGGTTACCAATTCCGGCTTGGTCTAGCGCATCGCCTTGCAGCTCAATTCCACCGAGACAACCTTAGCTGCCCCTCCATCGTTTCCCACTCCTTCTTGCCCTTAAGCGAAGCGTAGAGCTCCGTCATCTTCGTGCGAAGGTCATCCAGCTCGGCTGTAAGAAAGGCCGCGTCGAAACCGCCACGGAAGCCGCCCGCCGCGACTTTCACCTGCACCTTGAGCCAATTGGCATCGTAATAGTTGTCGTTATCGGTCGGCCGCTCGTACCCCGCGACCAGGATTTCGAGTCGCTCGTGGTGGTTACCGCCGAAAGTTACTGCCGCCATTTCGAATGACGCCTAACGTGCAGTTGAGCGGCGGCGCGCCGACCTGTCATGCGCGCCGCGAGCGCACAATGGCCACGCCATGCTTGCGGCGCGCACGCGTTGACGTATCACCGTCCGCTCCAACTGCGTGTTATACGCTGGCACGACGCCGT